>QZJY01000068.1 GCA_003597995.1 Dehalococcoidia bacterium | reverse complement strand
GGCTATTGCGCATAGCGCACAGTCCGGAATCTTATATCATCCCCACTCTTCTCTGCGCTGTGCTCTGAAAGACAGCTTCTTGAAAAACATCCGCCTTGACCGGCCAATCGTCCAGAATGGCAAACCGCACCGCCGCCGCCACCTGCGGGTACTCCATGACGGCCTCGCCCAGCTCTGCGATGCGGTTTTGATCGGGCACGGCCACGAGCAGACGCACCAGCTCGCCGCCCTGGTACTCCTCCAACGCCCGGCTGTAGGGGATCAACTTTCCCTTGATGAAGGCGGCGACGGACTCGGTCGCCCGGTCGGCCTCGACGGCGACGAGGCACGCCCGACCTCCCTCGTCCCATCTGGCCAGCAGGTCGGGTCTTACACCTTGCCAGCTTGTTTCCCGCTCCACGTTAAGGCTGACGCCTCGTCTCGCCGCCAGAGCGCAGAGTCGTGCGCTGATGCTGCCGGTCAGCGCCGCGTGCTCCCACAATCTCTCCTCCGGCAGAACGAACGGTTGTGCTACCGCCTTACCCTTCTTTTTCAGTTCCTCCCCGCCCTGGCTTGTCAGATAGTAGGCCAGCCGCTTACCCAGCTTCACAAACTCCAACACGCCCTCGTTGGCCAGGGTTTTCAGAAACTGCCGTCCGTAGGCCGGCGAGCCGGGAAAGAAGATATCGCTTAGATCCGACAGCGGCACCAAACCGCAGACGGCCAAGAGCCGCAGAACGAACAGCCGCTTGGCCTGTCCTTGCAGCTTGCCAAGATCCACCGGCTTGGCCGCCGGTTTGTTCTGCGGTGTCTGTGTTGGTGCTGTCGCGGATTCTGCGGTGTGCCGCTCGTTGTTCTGCGCTATCTTCGCCAGCGTCAGCGTCGATTCTGCGGTATGCGTCTTTTCACTCTGCGCTATCCCTGCTAGCGCAGTCGCTACCGGCACGCCTTGCTTTTCCAGGGCGTAGCAAATCAACTCTTCGGTATGGTCGTTCGGCGGTGTTTTGAAATCCGGCGAGTAGACGCTGAAGACCTCGCCGTTCAACCTCACCGCTGCCCGTCCGACCGGCAGGCGGTTCAATTCTTCTTCGGTGAACTCGTCGTGCAGTTCCGCCCTGGCCGTCTTTGCGTCGCCCGAGCCGATGCCCATCGCGAAGTACATTAACGCCGCCACGTTGGTGGACAAAATCTTGCGGACGGTCGGCGGAATGGTTTCATAGCTCTGATTAATCAAGCCAAGGCTCATACGAAACTTGGCGGTCTCTGTCAGGGTGCGGGTGATCAGGTCGGCATTTTCCAGGTTCAGAAACGCCCCGGCCTCGTCCACGTAGCAGTGGAAGATGTCGTTTTTCTCCTGCGGATTGCGCCGGAACGCTTCCAATTGAAGCAGGGCGAGCACGATGGAGCCGATGACAACGGCGCTGGCATGCGGGATGTCGGCCAAGTCGCAGATAACAATCGGCTTGGCGTCAAGCAGCGATTTGCGGTTTCCCCTGAACGAATTGAAGCCGTTTTCTTTGGCGGCGATCATCGGCCGGATCGAGCTGCGACTGAAAACTTGCAGCTTGTTTAGCGGCGCGGCGAAGCTGTCCTTGGGAAGCTTGTCAAAGCCCAACAGCTTTTCTCTGGTGTCCTCGTCCGCGAGCCGCCCGGCCAGCTCACTGCGAAACTCCTTGCTTAGGATCACCCGCGCCAAATCCAGCACGGTGTAGGTTGCGGCCGGGCTGGGGTCTTGCAGCAGGGCGGTCGTGGCGATGTCGAGGATATAGCTGGTGCGCGGGCCGATACTCTCGGCCGTAAAGGCGCGGCCCAGAATCTCTTTCAAGGTCTCGCAGACAAACTCCACGGCAAAGGCGTCCTTGCGCCCCAGGTCAAAGAGGTTCAGAGGGAACATCCGGCCCTGCGTGGCCATGAGACGCGGCGAAATCAGGATAACGTCGTTCCAGCGCTCGCTGGGAATATGCGGCAAGACCCGCAACGGCAGGTCGTGTTGGTCTATCAGGGCAAGGCCAAGTCCCGATGTGATGTCGCCGGCGGCGATGCGGACTAACGCCGTGCTCTTGCCGCTTTGCGATTTGCCAAAGGTGCAGAAATGGTTGTTGCGAGCGCTGTAAGGCAAAATCACGGGATAAGTCTTGCCCCGCAAGGTGTGATAGCCCAGGACCCGCCCCGGCTCCTCCGTGCGGTCCATGCGCGCCGTCGCCACTTCCCGAACCAAGGCCCTCTCAATGCGGTAATCGGGTGCCAGGGGCAGATGCCACAAGCCGGCCAACTCCGGCAAGGAGATGAGCGACAAGCCGTCGCTCAAACCTTGCCGGCGTTCCAGGACCGCCTGCGCGGTCTTTTTCGCTTTCTTCCCTTTTAGCGGCACGGGCTGGAAATGGTTGAACGGCGCGTTGAGGACGCTCAGCGAGCGGGTCAACGCGGTCACCGTGAGTTCGTCCTGCCCCAGCAGACGCAAGGCGAACAGCGCCAAGGGTTGGCTGAAACGCTGCTTGACCAACCCCTGCCTAAAAGGCTCCATCAGCCGGCCCAAGCTGCTTAAAGCGGCGAGAATATCCGTGGCCATGCCCTGCCCCGAGTCCGCTTGGGGGCGCACCAACAGTTGAGCGAGAAACGGCCCGGACGAAAAGGTCTTCATTTTTTCCTGTAGCAGGGCAACAACATCCGCCTCATCCCACTTCAAAGCAAAGGACAACGGATACAGCGAACTCACGGGCAGCAGATAGGACAGCAGGCTCTCGTCGCTTAAACCCGACGCACCATTCCAGCTTTCAAGGCTCAAAATCTCGGTGTTCAAATGTGACCCGAATTGCGCCCGCAAGTTGGCCACGCATTCGGCGTCCTGGTCGTGAAAACCAATCTGAAATTGAATCTGCTCCTCGCGGTCTTTGTATATTTCGAGGGAAAAGGGTTCAGCAAACCCGCCCAATAGAGGCAGCATGTCGTCCGGCTGGATAATCGTGGACTCTTGAGGAGCCTGGATAACGGCAAGCTGGGTGCAGGGCGCGTCTTGCCTGAATAGCTGCTTAAACCACTGATAAAACGAAAACCGACCCGCCCGGCCGCCGATGGCCGCCGCCCGGCGCAGACGGCGGCCATAGTAGTTTTCTTGGCTGCGCTTGTCGCGACTCGCGGCGGCGTTCGGGTTAGACATTCGCCAGCCCTTGCCGCTCTTCGCGCCGATACGCCCACTTCCCGACGTTGCCAACTACCAGGATTACCGCCACGGGCAGGCCAAGCCAGCCGTAGGAGGAAGCGTTTGATGGCAGCGGCCGACCATCGGAGAAGTACGAGATCAGCATTGCAATCAGCACCAAGCATGTCTGCGTCAGCGCGACGCAGGCCGCCATGACCAGATGGCGAGAAACAACGGGGAGAAGTACGACGGGGAAGCGCAGCAGAACGTGTTCGGTGAGCCATGCGCCCACACGGTAGCTGACGACGACATAGCCCTTCGCCAGCCACCAGACCAGCTTGAACAGGAAATGAACGCGCCAAAAGACAACGGCCAGGAGAAGCAAAAACGCAGCCCCGATTACCCAACCCAGCGATGACCCGTGCGGACAACGCTCTTGAAGTGAGATAGCCAGGGCGACGAGGGCAAAGCCCAGAATCGCGCCGACTGCTAACTTTTTCCCGACCTTGTGCAATCCGATGATGAAGGCAAACCCCGCTGCCACCAGCGCCAAGCAGGCCACTGAACCTATTAGTTGCAGCATGGCTTTCTCCCCTTAGTTGGTGATGGTGAGCTTGGCTCCGGCGAAGAGCTTTGGGACCAAGGTGAGCGCCTTCAACCTGCGCTCCGCGTTTCGTCCCATGGGCGGGCTCATGACAAGCCTGACCGGTATCCCTTTGAAGGGCTCGCCCTGAATTTGAAGCTGGTCGGAGTTGGCCTCTAAATCCGAAGCGACCAGCAGCGACACCTTATCTCCTTGGGCGACGAGTAATTGCAGTTCGGCCGCCAGCATTTGAAGCGTATCCAAAAGCGGCGAGCACTGGGTATCCTGAGCGGCCACCGCTTCTTTGAGGAGAACGTCCTTAACTTTGGCGGTGATGTCTTTCAGACTCTGGCGGTGATGCGCCCGCGAAACGGGGGTGACCTCCCCTTGGAAGATCAGCCGCAACCCGCCGCAGCCCACCAGAAAGACACGGACGGAATCGCCGTAATTCAAATTCAGGCGCTGGGCCGCCTGCTGGGCCAGCAGCGCGCTCGTGGCGGGTTCGGTGATGTCCACGATGATCGCGGTTTGAACGGCATCCGCCGCGAAGGCATGGGAGGTGAAAGCCGCACTCAAAAGCATTACGAACAGAAGCGCAAGATTCTTGTAGGAGGGCCGGACCCAGTCTTTGCGCGCCTGCTTCCCGCTGACAAAGCCTTCAGACCGCTCGGCTTCCTCCTGAGCGTGGGTCTCGTGGCGGTTGATCTGTTCATTTTGGTAGCCCTCCATATAACCTTCCATACGGTTGCGTTCGGCAACCAGCCGCTCATGCTGGCGACGGGCGGTTTTCTCTTCCCCCCAGACCCGTGTGCTGACTTCCAATTTCCGGTGCAGGACGGCCAGAAAGACCATCGAAAAAGCGGTCAGGCAACCCCGCACGATGGCGCTTAACCAGTCCCCTTCGGCTCCGTAGCCGATGGCGGCTCCGAGAACTAACCCGAACAATCCGGCGACAATCGGTCCTTTCATTTTGAAGCTCCTTTCCTGTTTTAGTTGGACTCGGAATCGAACAGCGCACCGATGCCATACCCCCCCGCGCAAACGAGAAACGCGCAGCCCAGCCCGACGAGATAGCGCAAGGCGTCGCTTTCAAAGGTGTGCAGGAGTTCGGCAATGACCGGCCCGAGCAGTGCGCCGTCAAAGGCGACGATGACGATAACCAGGGCGAGCCAGAAGACCGGTCTGCGGTACGGGCTGGCCTCACGCTCCTTCGCGCGCCACCAGCCGAACGCCTCGGCAATGGCCTCGGTCTGCTTCTCCAACCGTTGCCGATAACTGCTTACTTTGTGGGGGACGATTTTTCCCTTGGCCTTGGTTTCGTTTACCTCGGGGGACAGCAATGGCTCACGATTTTTTCGGGAGCGCTGCGAGGCTTTTTCGGGGTCTTCGTTGGAGTTGATGATGTGGCTTAAAGCGGCGTCGTACAATTTTTGGCGGGAAGGTTCTTTTTGTTTCTTTCGCATTGCTTCCTCCTTCTAACCTTCGGTTCTGGGGGATGGGGTTTGCCGGGTGTTGTTCTGGGACTTGAGATGCTGAAAACGGCGAATGGCGATCTCTAAATATTTTTCGGTGAAGTCAATGCCGACGAACTGGCGACCGTTTTTATATGCCGCAATACCAGTCGTGCCCGTGCCGCAGAAGGGATCGAGGACGACATCGCCTTGTCTGGTGCTCGCGAAAATGACGCGGGTTAAAAGATCAAGTGGCTTTTGTGTCTCATGTCGGCCGAACCGCTTCTCCCAGCGCGGCGTCTTGGGAATTGCCCACACGCTACCCATCTGCTCGCCGGGTGAGTGAAGTAATTCAACCTCGTTGCTTGCTCCGCAATGAGCGCAGGTGGTTTGCTGGCGGTAATTCTTCCGCCAATCCCGCATTAGGTCATGGTTGAAATAGTACCGAGAGGTGGAACTTTTCGCCGCGAAAATCAACGTTTCGTGGTTGGAGATCAGAAACCGACGCGACCGATATTCACCGAAGTCTGGTTTCCACCAGACAACAGTGCTCAACTGCTTGTAGCCCAACTCTTCCAAGGCTAGGCCGCACTGGTGGATCGAAGCCACCATCCCGCAGACCCATATTGTCGCATCGGGCTTGAGCACCCGGCGGCAGGCCGCGAGCCACGCGCGGTGGAACGCGAAATCTTTTTCCAAGCCCTCGCTTTTGTCCCAGTCGGCCTTGCCGATTCGGAAAGGCGGATCGGCGAAAAGCATATCCACGCTTTCCGGGGGCAGTTCGGCGAGCACGCGCAGGCAATCGCCGTGATAGAGCGTGAAGCAGCCGGGTTCGCTGAAGTATGGAGTCAAACCAGAAGCAATTTGCTGAAGCATCGTTTATTTCTCCCTTGCTATGTGTTTCTTTATGGCACGTTTCGTGGATTTGCGTCTCTCCTTGTTCCCTGCGCTCTTGCGAACCGCAATGGCGAGGAGAATTAGCGACAGCCAAATCCACAACGCCTGACTTGCCTGTGGCGGCAACTCCGAGCACAAATCGGGTCGATAAACGTTTACGTTCAGGGCTAGCAGTGCGAGACTGAAACTAACGGCGCTCAAGCGCAGGCTGCTCAAACTGATTAGCCCCAGCGAAGTGAGGATAAGCAGATAAACGAAAGCTTCGAGCATGGTCGCCTCCTGTTACAATTTCTTTTCCCAACTGCTGGCAAGTGTCGGGCAATCGGGCGTGATGCACCATTCCTCCCGCAGGCCAGCGGACGAACGCCAGCCTGCGGGAGGTAGTGTTCAAGGATTAGTCCTTGGGGTCTTGCTCGTGGAGATGGGCGATATACTCCGCGAAGATCGCGTAGAGGTGCAACTTTGACTCCGCACCGCTTTTCAAGCGGGCCGCTTTAACGTGGGCGTCGAAGGTGTGGACGGCGATGTGCATCGCCTCCGCGTGGTCACTATAATAAAGGACAGGGTATTCGCAGATCCGCTCAACGGCCTCCTTTTCCCTTTTAGTCAGTTTTTCCCACATAACAGCAACGGTTTCGAACCGGTTTTCTTTTTCCATTAGCTCTATCCTTTCTTGGCTGAGGTTAGCGAAAATTTTCAGCGCGCTGAAAGGTGAGCACCGAGTTATCCACAGGCAACCACTTGACACTTTAGTGGTTTTATGGCACCTTACATTATCTGGTTAGATTGGCTTTGTTTTGAGCAGACGGAAGGCTTTTATCGGGGTATCATGAGGTGTCCCCAGCATTGCATCTTTTGGTGCTTTGCTGGGGGAATCGGCATGTACCCGATTGGTCGGCCTGCTGCTTTGGGCCAATCGAATCCAGAGCTATTGCAGGTGTGCCATACCTGCTTCAGTCTCGTGTACTCTGGGTTCTTTTTCGAAAGAACTTGGAACCGGTTCCCTCCACCGCCCCCCAAGGCGGTGGTTTTTACATTGTGACAGTTGTTTGATTTCATAGGCAACTGCAAAGAAATGCAAAAACCTTCAATATCAGGCAAAGCATCACTGAAAGAACTTAAGAGGCGGGCAGCTCTATTGGACTATTTATGCAAGCAAAAAGGGTTTACGATTCCTGATTTTGCCGAAAAAAGTAAAGTGGCCGAAAACACAATCCGTAATATTCTCAATGCTAGCTCTAACACACGCGCGGACATTTTGGCCAAAGTAGCTAAGGCGCTGGAAATTGATGTATCCGTGTTCTATCCTGACTCATGCATATCGGATGTTGAAACGCCACGTCGCTCCTTCAATTCAACATTCGAGGGTATGGAGAGAAGTGTAAATAGAAACCTTGCTTATCGAATCGACCCCGCGATAAATGACCTCGAAGAAGTGAAGGTTGATTTCCTCACCCACACTGACTTAAGTGAACAGGCGATTCGTTTGGGTATTGCCTGCAAGCCTCCATGTTTTAACGAAATTTATGGAGTATTGAAGTCCGGGAAGAACATCTTTATCGAAGGTGATCCTGGCCATGGAAAATCTGCTTTGGCGGCTTGGATTCAAGTTAATCTTGACGAGCAAAATATTGCGAATGACTTCTTTCGCGGAGAGGATCTCGGAAACAATCCGGACGCATTTGCCTTACAGGCGCTAATTAGCAACCTTGCAGATGCAACCATCGTGATATTGGACAACGCCCATCTGATATTGCCGCATTGTTCTATTATTTTGAGATCCAGACACGCTCAACGTCTGCAATTTCTTTTCTTCGCCCGCACAGGCGCATTGGAGAAATTGCTCGACCGGGAAGTTAGCTTGGGAAGCTACTCACATTACATATTAGAACAGGACTATGAAATCCATATCAGCAAGAATATCGCGAGAGTTTTTCTACCTCCCGCCAAGGCAAATGAGTTATTGACATTTTCTGGCGCTGATTTGGTTTTTACCAAGTGGATGCTGGCCAGCATCATCTTGAATAAAGAAGAATTACCGGCCAGTCCGATTCAACTTGCTTGTAAAGAGATGAAAAGGATTAAGGACCAACATGGTGTCGAAGCATTGCAGATATTTTTGGCCTTAGCCGCGTTGCGCTGGGCCGAATTTCCGTGTCCGCAAGAGGGATTGACGACTATATTCAAATTTTCGACTGCGGCTCTGGACAGCATTATTGATACCCGGCTGGAAGTTGAGAAAGATCAACGATATATTGTCCTTAAACGCCATCCGAAACTTGCCCGCCTGTTTGTTGATGCCAGCCAAAAACTTGATCGATATTTTGAATGGTTATTACAGCCTCTTTGTGAAAGGCTGAATATTACGTGGAACAGCGTAGCCGAACTTAAGCAATTCGACTTTGCTTCAATCATGCTCGCCACTTTCGCTCTTAATGATTTAATCTCGTTCTACCATATCGAGGCGCACCTTGCGTTTATGAAATACAAGGAGAGAACCTTAAAAGAAGGGATGAGATTATCTCTTGATGTCGCCCGAGCGGCGATTGAAATAGAGGCTGGGCGCTTGCTGGTACCGAATATAAAAGACCTTGCGATTATTGAGAAACGATTATTCCTGACCTATTTGGCAGTACGGGCCAAGCGCTTAATAGATGGCGGCGAAGAAACTCGCGAACTCAACACCATCGTCCGCAAAAAACTATTGGTAGGTAAATGTCCATCGGGAATTTTCGCGAGCAAGGGATATGTCCTGTACCAACAGGCATATCTCGAACAACTGAACAATAATTTCACTAAAGCATCAGCACTATTCCGGCTATCCGCCAAGGCGGATGAAAAGTGGGCGTCTGCGCATGAAGCAGATGTATTCCATTGGGTGAAGGCGAATCAAAGCCGAAATGTTGCTATGAAAGCTGAGCTGCTCTACTTTGAAATGCAGTCGATAAATTTAGACGGAAATATTCCAGACGTTGACATAATGCGGAAATTTCGAAGAACGAACGAACGTGTATTGTCAGCTTATCCAGATCTGGAAGGCCAACAAAAATCGACGGAAGATGTATTTCTACTTTACGATTACTGGGATGACGCACTAATGGACAAGGCGCGCCTTTGCGGTTGGCTAAATGATGAAGACGGTCTTTATGATGCCTTGAAAAAAGTTCACAACCATCCGAAAATGGTCACTCTGTACTCTCGATGGGCACAAGCAATTTTAGCGTATGTAAGAGAGGAATATGAGAAAGTCATCGAAAACCTAGAGGCTGTCCCAGCAGAGACATTCGAAGAACGCTCGGGTGAGGTGGTGGGCGTTCAATCGCAGCTTCTAGCCGTGGCGTATTACCGACTAGGCGATATTACAGGGTTTGAACGTTGGTGTTATTGGATATTATCGGATCAATGTCCAAAAGATGCGGGCAACGGCCCTTCGAAAGAATGGGCAAAAAGAGCATTGAAGATTGTATAAAAAAACCGCAACATTCTCGACAAATCCCAAGAGAAATGCAGTATCTGTCAAAAAGAAAAACCCGGAAAATAGCTTAAATATCCGGGGTAAATGCTGTACTTTATTTGCTCGCATTAGAAAAATATGATTAAGAGCGGTCGCCTTTTTCTTGTGTGTGCAAACGGCGTGTGGCCTATACAAATTAAGGCCATTCCCCGCACACCCTCGCATACTCGCAGTTCGCGCAACCCCAACCGGGATTAGGGGCGAAGATGTTCGCCTCGATGCCACGGGCCACGGCTAGCGCGCAACGGGTGAAAAATTGCAGGTGTTTGTTTTCGCGGACGACCGCCGTCATCTCGACGCGCGGTTTTTTCAGTTTGAGCAAATGAACGAACATCAGCGTCGGCATGCGTCTCTCTTTGAACGAGAAGGCGTAGGCATAGGCAGACAATTGCAGGTGCCTCGCGAGTTGGCCAGCGTCGGGAACGCTCTTCGCCGTCTTGAACTCGACAATGCCCTCGGGCGTCACGAGATCGTAGATTCCCACGAGCGGCTTGTCGCAAAGCACCTCCCCCGTGTCCGGGTCGCACAGCGGCACCTCGAAACGATGCTCAGCTTCCACCACCTCGAACCGGCAGACCTGGGCGTATTCGGCGAGCAGGGTCTGGCCTAGCTCCAACAAGCTTTCCGGCGTATCCGAGTTGGCGTAGTACAACGGCTCGGTTGTCTCAGCCGCCCAGTCGGCGCGGAAGAGCCTTTGAAACTCTTCCACGGGCAGGGGTTTGCCGTCTTTCAAGCTTTCATGGAACGATGCCAGGGCGGAATGGATGGCCTTGCCGAAGGCCAATGCGGCGAAGTGACGCTCCGGCTCGCGTTCCTCAATGTAGCGGAAGTAGTAGTGCAGGGAGCAGTTGAGGTAGAGCGTGATTTGGCTGACGGACAGATAGTCAGGCATGGCTCGCCTCCGCGTGAGAACCGTTGCCTTGGCCCTGGCCGTTCTCCTTCATGAGTTTGTCGATGTAATCCGACGCAGCCTTGCGAGATACCTTGCGCAGATCGTTCACGCCGAAGGCGGTGAGCAAATGCTGCTTGGCCGCCTCGCCCTCGATTCCCTTTTTGGCCAATTGCCGAAAAAGCATCTGGCGCTGCTTGTCGGTCATGGGAACGAATTCCTTGGATGGGTCGGCCGGCGCGGATTGCTGGGGGGATTCTTTGGCCGCTTCGCTTTTGGTCAGGGCTTCCAGCGACGCGCCGTCGGTCAATTCCTCGACGGCCACGACGCCGACGCCCAGGGCGTCGCGCAGGGCGCGCGCCTTGGCGCGGGTCTCGGCCACACGGATGAGGTGGGGCACCAATTCGGCTTCCACGCTTTGGGGCGAGGCATCGCCCAGGCCGGTGAAGACGCCGATGCCGGTTTTGAGCACGGCCTTGACCACGGCCAGTTGTCCGTTGTCGGGCAAGGGAAGCTGGACTACGTTGGTTTGCAATGCCTTGATGCCGTTTTGGTGCATGGCCGTGAGCAGGTCGGCGTAGAGGGTGAGGTTTTTCACTTCCACAAGGTGTCCGTCCTCGTCGCGGATGACGACCTTGCGAATCAAAGACTCCTTGGCCTTGCCGTTGCCGTTCGGTTTCATGAGGGCCTCCTATGGGCTGTATGTGGGGTGAATTGATGAAAGGACGATAGATAGATTCAGCCTACCAAATCAGGAGGGCAGAATAAGGGGAAGGAAAGGGGCCATAATGGCCCCTTCCAATCAAAGGAAAATGAAACTGTATAATGTTTGAGGCTGGTTTTGAGCAGGCTTTGCCTTAGCCTGTGGATTGGCTTCTTCCGTCAAAAAGTCGCGTTGAATTCAATATCCGCTTGCTCTCCTGCCTCGGAAGAACAATGCACAGAAATTGATGCAGAAACCGTCGAGAGCTCGCTCACCACGAATTCACAGTCCGCGCTTTCAGACTCAAACCATTTTTGTAGTCTCCCGCAGATTTCATAGGCATAGTTATACATCCACTCTATTTTGCATTTGATAAGGTCATCACCCTCTTGACAGCCCTCAGCATTGCAGATTTCTTCATTCACAGAGCTGCAATACACTGACGAAAGGATGTCGTCGCCTCTAAGCTCCAAATAAGCCTGGCCGCTATAGGGAAGCGGGGCTTCATCGGGCAAAGATAATTCCAGGCGGTGTTTGGTATTGGAATAGTTGCCTTCGAATTCACCCCTTACGGCAGCCAAAATCTCTTCGCTGCTCCAGTCTTCGCAATTCTCGGCGCTTGCGGCAATACTGTCCGGCTCATAAGAAGCGTAGTCCACCGCATTCCACCAGACCCCAATATTCACGTTCCCATCGCTAATCGATTTCCCGAAGGAGACATCCTCGCCCGAGACGCAATACCGTTCATCGCCGGGAGGAGTGAAGCACAGGGTTCCAGGTTCCAATTGATTGCCTGGGCTACTATCGCCATCGCCGGCCCAGTTGTCGCCGTCCAGGCCGGAGAATCCGTTGTTGTCGGAATCATCCTCCCCGCCGCAAGCGGCGAGCGATATTGCCAAGGTCAAGCAGATGGCTTTAAGCAGCACCATTCTTATTTCCATGACAAACTCCTTTGCTGTTAACGTTTTCGATCTGACCATTTTCATGGCTATCCCAGTCCCGATCATCCAGTTATCCACAGGTCGTATTGCAGTAAATAGATTATTCTTTGTATAATTAAGCGAAGGGGGACTAACTCACGCCGCACCCTGGAAACGCTATGCCTCTCGAACAGGAAATCGACAACTTTGTAAAATACCTTGGAAATTTAGGCTATGCAGACTCTACCCGGATAGGCTACGAACAGGACTTACGCGCCTTCGTCCGCTTTGTAGAAAAATCGAATGACGGGCAACGGCCAAACCTTTCTCCAGAGAACGTCGAAGCTTTCATCAATCGGCCAGACCAGCACGGGAAACCGCCCTCGCCGGCCTATCGCAACCGGCGGTTGTCCTGCCTGCGGTCGTTCTTCCGCTATCTGGTGGAGCGGCAACTGCTGGATGAAAATATGAACCCGACCCGTCTTGTTCGCTTTGCCCGTCTCGCTCAAACCGAACCCAGCGCCTTGATCTATTCCGAGTATGTCCGGATCATCCAAACGATACGCCAAAGCGAAGCCGGCTGGCTCAAACGGCGGGATTTGGCCGTGGTCGCCACGCTCTACAACACCGGAATTCGGCTGTCCGAGCTCACGGCGCTGAACGTGGAGCAGTTTGACCAGGAAGGCGCGCGCTTCGTTGCTCTCGCCCGCAAAGGCGGGCAAGTCAAGGATCTACCCGTCAACCAAAACGTGGTCTGGGCGCTTTCCTCTTGGCTCAACGTTCATCCGCTTTTCGGCTCTGACCCTCGCTGTCCGTTGTTTGTCAGCCGCCTCAAGCGCCGTCTCTCCGGCCGCACGGTGGAACAGCTTGTCGCCAAGTACGCCAAGCAAACCGGGCTGAGAAAGCCGGTTACGCCGCACACCTTCCGGCATTCCCATTGCACGGAAATCCAGCGGCGGGGGGCGGAAATCAAGACCGCGCAGGCGGCGATGGGGCACCGGCGCGTGGAAACCACCATGCGCTACAGCCACAGCCAAGAGGCGGATATTCGCGCCGCCATTGCGAAGTTGGACGACCCCAGCTTGTGGTACGAGGATGCAGACGATTGACGACCGATTGACCGAATAATTCTCTTGACTTTGTGCGGGCAATAATCTATTGGGCGCAGGTCAGGCAAGGGGATTTTGCAGCTTCTTACCTCTATTTACTCACCCAACTTAATGCCATATGAACGATTTCGATAAGCTTTGGGGTCGGCTGGAAAGCCGACTCCTGGAAACGCTCGCAGAGCGCAAAGACGACATCCTGCAATCCCCGGAGCAAGAAAAGCTGCTTGCGGGAATCGTGGGGCAGACCATCCCGCCCTATAACTTTGACTTGCAGGATGTTTGCAGGGAATTGGCCAGAAGAGAAGGGCAACGGGAAATGAGCCCGGTAGTATTGGTTGATGTTTACCGGCCGGTCGTGTTCAACCGGCTTCTGGACACGGCTAAGAGGTGGCTCTATGAATCTTGGATCGTCTGATGCCTAATTTGCCACTAAGGCAGATTACAAATCCATGAAAATTAGCCCTGCTTCTTGTTCAACAATTTTGGGGTCGGTCGCAAGGTGGAAGGATCAAGAGCGCTATAGTCGAGGTAATAAATGTCGTCAAATTGTAAAACTCTAAAGAACACTCTAGCGACAAGGGTATGTAGTGCTTTCTTTCTCCTCAATGTTTCCAGATATCCTTCTGACCCGAGGCTATTTGCATGAACAGAATCATTTCTTGCTTTTAAGGCATCTTGTTCAATTATTCCATATTGAATCCCAAGGTCTTCTAAAAGAAGTGTGTTTAACTTTGTTCCGGATACGCTGTTCAAGCCTCCTACACGAGACTTAATTTCTTCCAATTGAGAGGCAAATTCGACCTGTTTTTCTGTGACAATAATTTTGTCTATAGTATTGAATATCTCTGATGATATGGTTTTCCATATTGTTTTCGGGAGCAACCGTGTCTTATGTTCATTCGATGCCAAAGAGTAAAAGTAGCGGCGCAGGATTTCGAAAGCTCCACCAAGATAGCCAGCAGCCATGTTAAGCGGAGCACTGAAGCTGTAGAGATATAACCACACCGCAAGGTCTAGTTGTTTTACAGCTTCACACTGAATGTAACGCTTGAGGAATTCTGTGACTAACGCCTCATCCACATCATCGAGGGATCTTTCATGCAGAAGTACCGGAGGTGTAGGAAAATTCTCCCCGCCCGGAATAAACGCGGATATGGCTGTAGCCACAATAGGATAACCATCGGCACTAGTTTCAGTTCTTCCCAAGACACCGAAACCGCAACCGAAAATGAACGCAAGGGCCATCCTGATAGAGTAGCGGAGTTTTTCATCTGGGAGTCCTTTTCCCCCTGCAGAGTATTCGATGAAACCTGGTCGCTTAACTTTGAATGGTTCATTTACTTGATCTGTAGTTATTTGGCCGAACCGAATAAAAGAAACAGTGGGTAAGTCAAGATTTATTCGTGCGTGATCATGACTTGCACTGGATGTTTTTAACACGTTTTCTCTTATTTTTGCAGAATCACGTTCGATCCATTCTGTGACAATACTTTCGCGGTCTGTTGTTCGTGGCCAATGCCTATCATCGGGAAAATTAACGACCCATTCAGTTATTGCAGTCGCAGTTTCAGACTTTCTGTAAAAAATATGAAGCCTATCTGCAATACCATTTTCTTTTGTAACAGGGGCGTCTTTGAATTTGAAATTTGTTGAAAGGTTGGAAGGAAAATACCCTATTAGCTTTCCTTGCAAGAAAGGCTCGCCTAGCAAATCAAGGTCAATTCTTTCTCTTATAGCCTCAGTATCCAATTTGTCCCTCTTCGGGGCTCCACCACCTATTGCCGTTATGGATAGCCTATAATCCGGACTCCTTGAGACCTCAATTTCAGCGGCTTTGCTTAACAGGCTTGAGGGATCGCCAACGCGAAATTTTTTTGGCAAAGAGAACGGGAGCCAATCAATAGACATACGAATCTCCATAGTTGTCTTGTCATAACACAGGAAATTCGTACCATAGGACCGCCCTTTCCCGCTACTTTTTCTAAGAAAACCGAGCACCTTTTGAGTGCTCGGAAAATGCGGCCTTATGCCGAAACCTGTTGCGGCTCGGCTTGGGGACCAGAAGCAAAGAGCAATCTCCCCGCCAGCCGCTCCATTTCGAAACGCTGGTCGGGGTGCGGCAGCAGCCGCGCCACTTCGGCCATGGCCTGGACCAAGCCAAAGCGCGTGGCGAACAGTCCTTCCTGTTTGAGCGCGGTCAGCACCGGCTCCTGGTAGCGGCCGAAACCCGGCACCTGCTTGAGCAAGCCGTGCACCGCCTCCTCGGCATTCTCCACCGCCACGCCCAAGGCGCTTTCCAAGGCGGCGAGGCCGTCCTGCCAGCGCAGTTTCAGACTGGCGAAAGCGCGCTCCATGAGGCCGTCCAGGGCGTCGTTTTCAATCGGCCGGTGGGTGCGGTAGAGCAGGCGGAATTCGCCGTCTGTCGCCAGCATGCCGTTGGAGCAGACGAGGCGCAGAAAGTAGACGTGGACCGTGAGCGCGGTGAAGCCGACCTGACTGTTGCGAACATATACACCGGTGAAAAACTCGTCG
This sequence comes from Dehalococcoidia bacterium, assembly GCA_003597995.1. Lineage (NCBI taxonomy): Bacteria > Bacillati > Chloroflexota > Dehalococcoidia > Dehalococcoidia bacterium. The sequence continues at coordinate 4,184 of QZJY01000068.1, read as the reverse complement.
CGCCGGTCGCCGGCATGGATGGTCGCAGGCGAGGGCGAGATAATGCCCAGGTGGGTGGAGCGGTCGGTGAACTCGGCGTGGAAGACGCGCAGGGACGACAGCCAGCGCTCGCCCACGGCCTGGGTGAGGCTCCCGATGATCCGCTCGTCGGCGATGGGAGTGTAGGTGGGGCTGACGATGGCGGCGAGCGCGCCATTGGCAAAGTATTCGCCGGGGCGCAGCTGGCGGGTGCGCAGCTTCCAGGCGGCGTCGGTGCGAGAAAGCCGCCGGTTGATCTCTTGGGCGGTTTCCTCGCCCGAGACCTTCTCGAACCACTTGTCCCAGCGGATGCCGAGGAGACCGGCGAGTTGCCGGCGCGACCAGGGGGTGAGGCCAAGGGGGCCGGTGTCCGGGACGACGATCTCGCCGGTGGGCAGGGCGCGCAGGGCGCTGGCCTCCAGTTCGACGTCCGGGTTCCACAAGGCTTGGTCCTTGTCCACGAGAGACGCGACGGCCTCCCATGGCAAAGTCCTCTTCAACGACACGGGGCTAGACTCGTGCAGCATGGTAGACCTCCGAGGTTTGGGGGGATGGATGGAAGGAAAGGTGCTATGAGTATGGTAGAACGAAGAAATGAATAAGAAAGGGGGTAAGAAACTCACTGCCAGGCATCAAGCTATTGACAATGCTTCGCCATGCATGCAACTAACAAAAACGTGCACAGTGGCCCACTGGCTATGGTAAAATCCCGAAAGTCGGATGAACCAGTTAGGCTTTTGAATTCTAGCCTCGGTAACCTGTAGAATAAAGGCAAGCCAATGACGGATGAAATGACGATAAGACATGGATTTGTCGCGATCCTAGATGCTCTTGGCATGAAAACATCGACAATTGAAGATAGCAAAAATTTCATTAGAGTAAGGAGTAATTTGGTAAAAAGCTTAGAAGAGTCTTCAGATATTTTAAAAAGTCGATTTGGCGAAGAGATGCGTGCTCTACGTATGCCAAGATACCTTGGTTACAGCGATATGTTGATTATTATATGGGAAACAAGTGAATACGAAATCACTAGCATAATTCCTTACTTGTCTGAGCTTATTTCATCAGTATTTGTCGTTGGATTGACGAATAATGTTCTTTGGCGAGGGGCTGTTTCCTACGGTCAATTTTTGCTATATAAAGGCTCATTGCTTGGCCCTGCGGTTTCTGATGCCGCAAGTTGGTATGAGGAATGTAACTGGATCGGGATAGTTACAACTCCCAAATTAGGCTTTCACGTATCAATGGTTGAAGAGGAGATGAAAACAGGTGGAAAAAAACCGAAGACTGTTCGGGAGGAATTACGTTGTGTATTTTATAATGTTCCCTTAAAAGATGGCAGCAGTTCGATGTTGTGGGTGCCGGACTGGCCTACGGCGTGGAACCACCGCTGCGTCGGGAAGGAAATTGATTGCAAAAAAGAACTGTTTGAAGTTTTTGGGACCTTTACGACGTCGAAGCGGGAGTATTCTAAATACCTAAATACATTGAAATTTTACGACTACGCAATGCAGGGTTAACCTAGATACTGTACAATTTTTCTAACAACCAGGTCTTGTTCAGATTTGCACCTTTCGTATTTTGTTCGATGTCAAGCAAAAAAGCTTTAAATTCCTTAAAGTTAGAATCGAGCCTCCTTTTGATTACATCTAACATATCGTAATTACTATTAAAAGTTGAGCTAAGGTAAATTTTATGGCCGAAATCTTGTGGGGAGCAGCCGCCTAAATTTTCAGTATTTACAGGGGCTTTGAGGCCCAGTCGGTTCACTAGATAACCAAAGCCGTCAAGTGCTTTTAATCTTTCTTGGTCTTCGGGAATACTTTCCAGCTTGGCACGGATATAACTGAATTGATTAGCGTATTTTGAGATATTTGGGGTGCCCCTATCGGATGAACGACCAGTTCCTTCCGTTTGGTGAGTCTTGGACTTCTCACCTTCGTTGTAGGTGATCTTCCCCGGGCCTCCCGGGCCTCCCGGGCCTCCCGGGCCTCTTGGGCCTCTTGGGCCATCAATCCCATTGATGGACATCGGACATCCCGTTCGATTTTTTAAAGATTCAGCCTACATTCAGCGACCGACCCTCTAGTTCAGCTACCATTGGCGAAGAAACCTTTTCTTTCCGGTTAAAGGAGCTTGCATTTCGACCTAAAGCGCGGGATTTATACCTTTCTCGCCGATGGCTAACTTCGGCAGCTGAATCGCTCTCCAAGGTTTCACCAACAAAGTTTTCGGGGTCTGGCCGTAAGTTGATCGACTCTCTCGTCCTTAATCCTCATATTCGGCAGTTTTCCAGAAACCTTAAATAGGAGACGACACTCGCTATTTGGGGGAACACTGTTATTTGAATGGCTGCAGGAGAGGGAAGAATCGGTAAAGAGGAAGATTATGGCAAAAGCCGGAAAAAAGACTTGCAACAGTGCGGCCATTTTGATAGTGTCTACCTTGTCTAGTTCCATTTTCCTTTTCTTTTTCTAATAAAGAAAAATCCCAGCCAAATCCAAACCTCAACATCTCTAGCATTATATCATACTTTCAGTGTTTTTGCAATAGTTTTGTTCGTATAATTAGTAAGTCACAGATTTTATTCGGCTTTTTGGAGTTTGCAATATGAACACAAATGTATTCACGCGTAAATATCATTAACTTTTTCTTGTTGGTGGAGCTTCAGTGAATTTGCGGTACTGCTTATTCGTTAAACCTACTCCTCTTAAATAATTACCGTAAAGCACTTCTTCCTCTATTTGACCATTCTTGACCCTAAATTAAAGAGCGGTACTTTATCTCTCCGCTAAACGCCCTCCCCGCCTTCCCCCGAATCAGCATCCGGATGGCGAACTCATGCGCCGGGAGCATCATCAGGTCGTCAGGTGTGTAGACCGGCGCGAGATGCGGCGCTAGAAGGCGCGCGTCGAGCGCGCCCAAGCGCAGCGCAACGAGCGTCCCGGCGTTGGTTAGGATATCGGCTTGCAGCGGTGGCGAAAGCGAGGCCAGCGATTGCTGAGCCAGGGTCACCCCCAGGCCGTATTTGCGGCCTTCGGATAGGAGCGCCACGAAACCTGGATTGGCGAAGAGCGAAAATTCGTCCACGAAGAGGTAGAAGGGTTTGCGCTCGGCTTCGCTTTGATGCGCTCGGGCTAAAACGGCTGCCTCAAAGAGCGCCAACAGTAGTGAGCCCAACAGCACGCAAGCGTCCAGACCGATGCGCCCCCGACTTAGGTTGATTAGGAGAATCTTGCCGTCAGAGAGAACCTTCTCCAGCCGTAGCCGCGATTTGGATTGCCCAAGGATACGCCGCAAGATTGGATGTCCGACCAGCGCCCCGACCTTGTTTTGCAAGGGAGCCAGTGATTCGGCCGCCAGCCGTTCAGGCTGTTGGGCAAACTCCTGTTGCCAGAATTTCCGCACCACCTCATCTTTCACCCGCGCACTCAAACTTTCTCGCCAGCGCGCGTCCGAGAGAAAACGGGATAGGTCCAAGAGGCTCATCCCTGGAGACTCCAGCAGTGCCAACAGCGCCATGCGCAGCAGGTGCTCGCTACGCGGCCCCCAGAAGTCAGGCCACGTCTTGGTAAAGGCGGCGATGATCGCCGAGGCAGCCAAGCTTCTGTCCTGACTCAGTCGCTCCGCGAGCGGATTGAAAGGCAAAACAGATGCTTTATCTGCCGGGTCGAGCAACACGAGGTCGTTCTTCCGGTGTTTGGGCACGGCGTTTAGCAAATGCTCGATCAAGTCACCGTGCGGGTCAACGACCATCAGGCCGTTGCCTTGCTCCATGTCCGACCGGGCCATCGTTTCAATCAGCGTGCTCTTACCCGTGCCGGTTTGGCCCACGATGAGCATGTGCCGCAGCCGGTCTTGCGGCAGAATGCCGAAGCGTTCGCGGCGCTGGCGATAATTGAGTTGTCCGATGAGGGTAAATGGTTCGGAAAGCATAGATAGTTTGAAAACAAAAAACCGCCGTGGCGTTTTAGCGTCCCGCACCTGGGCTCGGCGAACCGTGACCCGACGCAAGCCCAGGCCCCGCCCCGCCACGGCGGACGCAGGTTGACCGTCAGCCTATGGTTAAGCCGGCGATCCGGGACGTTGGGAAAATAGTGAATGAGTTTGCGAATCGCCCGCCTTGCGCCAGACCGTTTCCAGCAACCGTTCCGGATGCTGAAGGT
>QZJY01000067.1 GCA_003597995.1 Dehalococcoidia bacterium | reverse complement strand
CTTGGCCGTGGTACTACCAATGTCAACTCCTACCGTTATTGAACCCATACTTCTTCCTCTCGCGCTAACCGGGGTTAAACCGGTCAGATTGCTTTACTTTTAGCTTGTATAAGTTTCCTTCAGTTGCCACCCCGCCGGACTGACCACGATATCAAGGTTTCGAGGAGATAGACTCATGTGTATTGCCCTGATGGTGTATTCACCCGTTATTTTAGCAATGAATTTGAAAGCATGATAAGGGTCGTCCTCATAGATAATTGTCGCGGTATCAAGAAGAACGCCATCAGGGGCCCAGGCTTCAAAGGTCCACGGTGTGGCCCAATCAGTAAATTCAACTTCCAACTCAGTTACCATAATGTTACCGCTTACTTCATCACCGGCATTTAAAAACTTTGTATAATCAACGATAGAACGACCGCCCTGGGGAGCTACCTGCATGACCTGATGAATTTGCTGGGGTTTACTCGTTTCTTTTGTTGTTATCTTCGCACCGGCACACCCGTACATTGCGATACTGGTCAGTAGAACCAGACAGCCAAGCAAGATACGGGCATGCCGCGTCTTTATTCCCAATTCAGTCATCTTTTATTCCGCCGGGATACCCGTATTTTAAGCTACTTCTTCTTCTTGAGGCGCATCACTTGCGCGGCATTGGATACGTCTTATGTTATAGCATTCTGATTTGAGGTCAAGTCGGCATAAATCTGTGATTGGATGATGGCGTCGGCTATAGGTTCTAGCTTCCCTGCATCGTATCCCACTCCTAATACCTTAATATCACATGGTAGTGGGCCGCCTGGCGTAGTTGGTGTCAGCGGGCTTTCCGGCAACTGGGTTGCACCCGCAGGCATCTGTGCCTCAGCATTTTCAATGCGCTGGACCTGGGGCTGAATTTGTGAATTTAAAGTTTCTATCTGTGCATCCGATAATGCCTCAGGGGATACAATAAAACTGCCCAACCTCGGCGCAAAAATATCGTTCTGGCTTTTGAACATAGCTAACTTACCAGGTTCACTCAGATCTCTTTTATGTAAAATATTCACAATTATATCCGGACGAGCCACATTAAACATATCGGCGACGAGAAGCAGGTCATTGGGTTGTCCAGCCAGATAGATCATCAGGTCAGGCCATATTCTCCCTTGACCTAATTTTGCAATCAGTTCCGGCAATCTATACCATTCAATTTGTTGGTTGCGGTATCTAGCTTCCGTCGGAACAAAACGAAATTCCTGTAACAAGGAAACGAAGACATTCAGCCGTTTGGAATGCACGATTACCTTTGGAACCAATAATGTGAAGTATTGAGTTCGATCGAAAGAAAGCCTGCTGGTAGGAACAGCGTCGGGGAGCATTTGTTTGTCTTGTGCCCCGGCGTTACCGATGTCGTAGTCGTAAGGAGCGGAAACATCATTAGACAGTGGCACTATATAGGCATTATCTGGTGACATGAGTTGTAGCAATGAAAGCGTCAGCCAGCTCTTATAACCCTGGTGAAAGAAGGCTTCAAAGGCCGATACAATCTTTCTCGCCGCGATTTCCTCGAAAGTGCCCGGGGCGCTTTTGCCCATGAGCAGATCAAATACGGGTTCAGACAGAAGGCCAGTCATAAGACCAAGCGGACTGCGTATAAAATCGTTGAGGCTGGTCTCTACCTCTATTTCTGCTAACCCCAAACTTGTGCTAAGCTCGTTTCTGATTCTCTCGTGGTTGCTGCTTAAGGCGTGGGTTTTCTCCAAGAAATCCGGAATGTTATCCTTGACGAAATTGTCTCGAAGGGTATCGAAGAGACGGTAGAAATCAGGCCGTACATCGGTGGGAATAGACAGTACGTCCGTCCTGATTTCAATGGACGGGTGTTGGGCAATGAAACCCTTAATTTCATCGTAAGTGACTTGCCAGCTTTTACTCATTTCCTACTCCAAAATGCTCTCTAATCCAAATCTGCAATCAAACGAAGGGAGAACACATCTCAACACTTTAGGCGTATATCTCAGTTGCATCCCGAGTTAATACCTGCAGAGATGCTCCTCAACCCTAAGTATTGAAATCCCGGTTGAAAATAATTAGCTGAGTGTTGGGGCGATGATACATAAAACCCTACATCGGTGCTTCTTTTTTCGTGCCATCATATTCCCTTTGAAGTCCGTGGCACATTGTGCATGACGGCATTGGATCGGGGTCGCCCCCGGTACAATTATAGGTAAGGCCTGGGCCATCGGGTTCGTGGCATTCATCACAAGCATGGCTTGGTCCAATCTGGTGAAGGGCACCAGCCCCACCGGCTAGATGACAGGTATAGCATTGTTCAAATGCACCGTCCAGCGGATGCGTTTTGGCCATAGGTGGAATGCCCCACACAACCTTGATAATAGTTATACCAGAAGCACTTGTCGTTGGCGCACTGCTGGTGGTTGCAGGCGCACTACTGGTAGTTGCCGGCGCGCTGCTGGTGGTCGCCGGCACGCTGCTGGTGGTTGCCGGCACATTGCTGGTGGTCGCCGGCACGTTGCTGGTGGTCGCCGGCACGTTGCTGGTGGTCGTCGCAACGGGTGTTCCACCGCCACAACCCGTCAATACGAGCACTATGGTCAGAACCACAGCAATCAACATAGTATTAGCTCTATTTTTCAACTTCGTACTCCTCAAATACATATTTAGATATTTACAAAAGTATAGTATATCCTAATATATTATTACAACTAATATAACAATATTATTTTTATACTTTGTTATTGCTGTAAATCAATAAATTTAATAGCACCGTCAGTTGGATACCACCTCAGGTGCTATATGGATGCTGAGGCTCTGGGAATCGCTATTGCTAGGGTTTGCAGTTTCCGTAATTGTTACCACAAAACTGAAGTCCCCTTTAACAGTAGCTATGCCAGAAATTATACCCGAGTTAGAATCTAGGGTCAAACCAGATGGCAGGCTACCACCGGACACACTCCAGGTATATGGTTGCGTGGCTCCAATAGCCTGTAGTTTAGTGTTATAGGCCACTTTCTCCGAACCATCAGGGAGACTCCCGGTAACAATCTGCAGAGCACCATTCGCAGCGACACCAACCTTGTAGTTCCTATTGGTAGTTTTCCCGGCCGGGGAAGCATCGTCTACCCTAACCAAAAAATTAAAAGTGCTTGCAATGGTTGGAGTTCCTGATATTACGCCAGTGTTTGTATCCAGGTTCAGCCCCGGGGGCAGGTCTCCCATGGTGATACTCCAGCTGTAAGGACGCTGCCCGCCTATAGCCATCAGCTTTGCATAATAGGCAACGCCTGCTTCACCTTGCGGTAGATCGGTGGTAACCAACTCCATACTCCCCGGAGTTCTGGTGAACAGCAGGTTGACCAAGGGTTTAAAACTTATCTGGTCTTTCACGCTATAATCAATAGATTTCAGGGCGTCAAAATTGAATACTAAGACCGTGGTATTTTTATTTATCACTTGGAAATTCTGGGTGAAAGACAGCGTGCTGGCGGATAGCTTGGCTTTCTTAGGCTGGCTGCTGCCTAAGGCTACATCTAAACTGGCGATGCTCACCCTTATCTGGGTGTAAGTGCCCTGGTTCAAGCTGGCCGTGGCAATCGTTTGTTCCAATCCCTCGACCTGCTTCAAGTCAACAGTATTTGTATCTTCCATTTTCATCTTTGACCAGCCATCGGGTACATGGATTTCCACGCTCGAGATTGTGAGATTGGCGCTGGTTACATCGGCACTGGCCGCAGAGGCTGATACACGCACTTCGACTACCCCGGTCGCAAAACTCGCAATTGTTGACGTCGGGCTGGTCGTACCAGTTGCTGTCGTACCTTGAGCGTCTGTTATCTGGTTGATGACAATAACAAATGAAATTGCTATCAACGAATAAAGTATTTTTCTTGCCACGCCCTAATCCCTATTCCGACCACGTTTCACATATATATATGTAAAAGTCAAGCGACTCCCTCGGTTGTTGGCGGTTAAAAGACATCCCATTCAGTTATTGTACTGACTGAACTGCTGGCAGCCATAAGCAGGAGCGACAAGGCAGCAGCTGCACATTGCAATTCCCTACCACGAATAGGCATGCGCCAACTAACAACGTTCTATTTGGCTGTAGCACTTAATCCCAATCGAACTGAGGGGGTATCTCATAAGGCGGGGGCTTGAATTGCTGCTCCACCATTACAGCACGCAGCAAACTAGACTTGATAGCCTTTGCCATGAACCATACATTCAACGGCAACGAACCTGTCCCCGAGCACGTCAGGTCTTTGACTCCCCCAAATTCGACCGTTGCATCAACTGTAACGTCCTGAGAGACATCATAAGCTGTCGTGAACCAGGTAGTAAAAGAGCTTCCGACGGTTGCTTCCCTTGGAATTTCAACAGGCACGTACTTGGTATCAAGGGTATCGCCTTTATAGGTATTCTTAAGTACTAGCTTTATCCACCCCATGGCCTTTTCTGCTCCGCTGTTGGTGAGGGTCATATCGATATCGTATTCGTACAGCGTGTACCCCATACAAAAGTCAGGGTTGGAATACTTCAGGTCGGTTTGCAGGCCGGAAAGAAATACGTTCTCCATGCCAACGGCAGTGCTAATAATGCCTGTACCGTCACATACCGGGCATGGTACTTTTATGAATGTTGTTACTAGAATTATTCCCGTAATACCGAAAAAGGCAATATATTTTTTGGGGAAAACAGAATTACGGGTGCTCATTTCCTCAGCCTCCCACATCCCCTCTAGGATTTTTCTGAAATTGGTTCGATATCTAGATAACCTTCCTCAAAATTGATGCGCGTGTTAAAGTGGCGCAAAAAACTCAAGCCTAAAACACCTTCGATGCCTGACCACCTGGGCAATTCGTAAGTCATGGCCTTTACGTCCCTGGCCACCAAACCGCCCACTGATACTTCTTCGAGCACTATTTCATCGGTCTCAAAGATGTCTGTTTTGGAAATCCCCGTTGTCCCCGTACCTTCTTTCGTAGTCGGCTCAAAATAGGCTGCATAGCCCAGTGCCCGGGCATCCTGAAGAGGGACTAAACAATCCGTCGACCCGGTATCCAGAACCGCCCTGAATTCCCTTATCCCTTTGGGGCCTTTTACCCGCACAAAAAACACTATGGGCTTATCGGCAGATATCATCATTCTCATTAGAACATCCCCACATGGTCTGTTTCTGGAATGGGGCCGGTATACATGGTACAGAAATCTTTATTGCCTGTCATTTGACGCACACCAAAAACATTTACATCCCTCGCCAGAAACTTTACCTTTAAAGGTTGACCATTATTATCTCTCTCTACCACATTTACTGCCAGCCACTGGCGTGGGTATTTCTCTGCAAGTTCATCAATTGTAAAAATATTATCGCCTTCGTTCAAGCTCAAGTTTTTTCCCATCCTTATTTATATAATACTACTATATAACATATTTTGTTACTATACAACCGAGTGGGCAGGATGCCCACTCGGTTGTATACTTAGTAAAGGTTTAGCGTTAGCTCAGAAGTGCCTTCTTGACACAGCCCTTGGCCATCTGGATTTTGTATTTGTTGGAAGGCCCAATCTCCTTCGCGGCGGCTACAGCGGCAGTACCCGCAGCCTCTGCCGTTGCTTCTGACATGGTTTTACCCACCAGCGCTGTTGCTGCTGCGGCGGATAGTATGGGTGTCGTACCTACGGCACCCAGCACTACTCTGGCGGCAGTGATGGTTCCCGTTGCGGGTGTAACAAGTATGGCCGCGCTGGCGGAAGCGAAGTCTATCGCCTGCCTTTCCGCTGCCTTATACCAGCCCTGCTTGCTACCCGCGGGGGGTACGGGCACCTGGATCTCGGTGACCAATTCACCCGCTCCCATGACGGTAACTTTAAAACCGTCAAAGAATTTTTCTGCATCGTATGTAGATTTATTGGTCACTATCTTGGCGCTCAGGGCAACCAACACCGGTGCCATATCGTTGGGATTAACCGCGTAGCAGCCGTTGGTGGCGCCGAACACCGATTCGTACCTGTGGTTACCGGCTACGGCCGGGCACCCGGTGCCGCCGTTGAGCACGCACTGGAACTTATTCCAGGTTGAACGGTAGTACCAGCAGCGCTTCTTGGCGCATAAGTTGCCGCCGATAGTGCCAACGCAGCGCACCTGCCACATAGCTATCCCACGAGCGGCCGCTGCCAGCGCAGGCCACTTGGCCAGAACCACCGGGGAGAAGGCGATTTTGTCCAGTGTGGCCATGGCGCCCAGCTTGAGACCTCCCGTGTCTTCCTTGATGTAGTCAAGGTTAGGTATGGTCTTGAGGTTGATAACGTACTTGGGCAGCTGCGCATCTGGCAGGCAACGAGTTTTAAGAAATGATATAAGGTCCGTGCCGCCGGCAATCAGCATGGCGCTGCTCCCGTACTGGGTTAACTTAGCCCCGGCATCAGCTATGGTCGTGGCGTTGATGTGCGTAAAAGTTTTCATTTCATGTCTCCTTTATTTGCCTATGGCGGCCAGGACCTTGTCGGGAGTCGCCATGGTGCTAAAGATCCTTTTCCTTGCGGGCAAGCCGCCTAAGGCATTGTAGATAGCGTTGAGGATGCTGGGTGTTGTCGTAGGCATGACAGGTTCGCCGGTTCCCTTGGCTCCAAACGGGCCGTAGGGATCGATTTCCTCGTACATAACCACATCCATTTTTGCAGGCATATCCATGAAGGTAGGACACTTAAAGAGCGAGTAGTCCGGGTTGAGGTCGATGCCGGTGGCTTCGTCCTTGTATATACCCGCAAACAGGGCGTGACCGATCATCATAGCCATCCCGCCAATTATCTGGTTATAGTTTCCCATATGGAAGATGTCCCGGCCAACCCCGCATCCCAAAATGATCTCCTGCACTGTCACCTCGCCGGTGTCGGTGTCCACTTCCACCTCAGCCGTACTGGCTGACCACTGCATCATCATCATGGTGGCGTTTCTCCCGGTAACGTAGGAACCTCGGCCGATAATCGGGCCGCCATAGTGTGTTCCTACGTTTTTGCCGGGCATACTGGTGCCGCCCTGGAGAGCGGTAATATCTTTTATGGCTACCTTTTTAGTCGGGTCAGCTTTCAGATAGATGAAGTTATCGGCAGTCTCGAGTTCTTCAGGCTCTGTGGCTGCTATTTTCTTGGCGTATATAGCCAGCCTGAACAGCTGTTCCTTGGCGTCTCTACATGCCAGAATGATGGCTGTCCCGGTGCCACGAAGTACGGTGCTGCCGCCGGGTGATTTAGTTTCCTGAACGACGTCAGTGTTGAAATTGGGAGTCTTCACCCGGTCAGGGGTGATACCCATCTCTTCGGCGGCCATGAGAGTTGCAGCTGTCCTCCAGCCGTTGCCGCATTCCTGCGAGCCCGTGACTACACGGCAGGTACCATCCGGCTCCAGCATTATCGTAGCTGACTCCGGGTTAGCCAGGGCGCCGTGCCTGCAGTTGTGTATGGACGTGCCTATGCCGCGTCTCTTGCTGCCGTTGACAGACACCGGCGTGTTCCATCCCTTCCACCTGGTCTTCCAGCCGGACTTATCAATCAGCTGCTGGTAGAATTGGGGACAGGGGTTGGCACCGATGTCATACTCGGGCTTGTCCGGATGCGTGCCCACGCCACTGCCTGTGAACACGTTCTTGAGAATGAAGTCTGAGGTGTCCATGTTGAGCGCTTCAGCACACTGGTCGTAGTGTATGCCGGTGGCGGCGGTTGAGCTCGGATGAGGCACGCAGCGCGGTACGCCGGCGCACTGGGAGTTGGTGTAGGCATCGTGACCCTCGGTGTACATATTCGGGGTTACAAGACGAACCGGGAAGGGTTCCATTGCGCCCCCCGACGCGCGGGAGCCGCGGTACCCTCCGTTAGCAGTGCAGATGTCCTGGAAGGCAACAATAGTGCCGTCGCTCTTCAACCCGGTTTTGATTAAGTGGTGCTGAGCCGTCCAGGAGCTGGATTGCATATTGAAGTAGCCGTCGTTATCCTGGTACCACTTCACCGGGTGACTCGTCATCCGGGCAATGTAGGCAGCAATTTTCTTGCCCGCCCCGTCACTACCCTTGTTGCCGAAGCCGGTGGCAATGCGGCAGTTCATGGCGACTACCCTGTTGTAGGGTAGACCGAGAGCGGTAGCTGCGGCCCTCGAGTCACCCCACGGATTCTGGGTAGCGGACCAGATATACAGGCGGTCGTTCTCCCATCTGGCGACATACGATTCATTCTCAACCGGTGCCACCGGGTGGACGCCTTGAAATGGTTTGGTCACCGTCTGGAACTCGGTGGTGATTGTCTTGTCTGCCGCAGGGAAACCGGTGGGGCCGTTGACATCGCCGCGTTTGAAGATAGCCGCGCTGCCAATCTCGTTGGTATCGCCGTGCAGTTTGTATGCGGTAGTCTTCAGGGCGTCGTCCTGATGCAGCACGAAGGGTAAGACGTTGTACTGTACATCAATCAGGTTTACGCCTTCCTCGGCAGTGTCCTCATCATAAGCTGCCACGGCGGCAACGCAATCGCCCTGTGTCCAAACCTCCTTGGCAATGCAGTATGCATACGGGGCGGCGTTAATCAGATTGGGTGCATCGGCATTGGTAAGAACCACGACGACTCCCTTGAGCGCCTTGGCTTTGGTGGTGTCGATGCTCTTTACGGTAGCGTGTGGGTAGGGGGACCGCTTAAGCTTAAGATACAGCATCCCATTTAGCAGAACGTCGTTGGCGAATGTTTCCCTGCCCATGACCCGGCCCTCGGCGCCCTCGCGGAGCTTAGGCTGGCCAACATATTTCAGGGTTTTAGAATTGTGGTATACGGACTGCGGGTAATGTTCCTTGGTATATGGATCTATATGATCTAAAGATTCGTACACTATGCATTCCTCCTCTGTACTATGCAGTCATCGACTGTATAGATTTGATAATGGTCATGTAAGAACCGCAGCGACATAACACGCCTGCCATGTGCTCCCTGATCTCTGCCTCGGTTGCCTTGGGTTTGAAGGCGAGCAGGGCTTTGGCGGTCATCAACATCCCCGGTGTGCAGAAACCGCACTGCAAACCGTCGTTGTCAATAAACGCCTGCTGCAATGGAGTTAGTTTATCGCTTTGATTAAACCCCTCAACGGTTTCTATTTTTTTGCCGTCAGCCTCTATTGCCAAATAGATGCAAGATTCGATGGGGACCCCATCCATTATCACTGTACAATACCCGCAATCACCCGCGTCGCAGCCGCGTTTCGTGCCGGTAAGACCGAGCTTCTCTCTCAGAACATACGCCAGGGTCCATTGAGGCTCGACCACTCCCCAATAGTCAATATTGTTGACAATGAGGTGTAGCAACCCGGCGGGAGCCGTACCACCTCCTGTACCTGTGACTGTGGTGCCAGGTTGTGTAACTGTAACAGTTGACCCTGCACCAGCAGTCTGGGTAACTGTAACAGTGGATCCTGCTCCAACGGTTTTGGTGACGGTTTGTGTCTCTGTTGATGTTTCTCCTTTACAGGCTGACAGGAACGCCATAGACCCCAGTGTGGCTCCCCCAACCACAAAGCCAGCGTTCCTCAGGAATTCTCTGCGGGATAATCCTATGAATTCTTCCCCGGGTTTAAATTCTTGTTTCTCTTCTGTTGACATTAGTTATCCCCCTTAATGTTTATACTTCTTTCTGAAGAATGCGCTCACGTTTAGGTGGACCGTCAATATTATTTTGCGAATGCTCACCCCCTTTTCGTTGAATATTTTAGATTCGCTGCTTTAGAAGAGACCTGTCCCAAAATATAAATCTGATTTTCTTGCTCGAAGCGCTCCTTTCCTTATTGCTATTGGGAACTTCATATTTGCCTGACTTCCCTTTAGACCCTGAGCCCCAAAGTGTTTGGTCGCGTCATCTTATCATTGCTTCCCTACCACCGCACCAAATCCTGCCGCATAGCCCGATTACAGCCAGGGCTCGCCACACGGGAGGGGGAGGTTATCATTTAAGCCGAAGTGGAAGAAAAGCACTCCAGCACCCTGGTTTCCCCCGGCAGGACTTGATGCGTAGATATTCACATGGGAGTTGATACCTCCTGAGCGTCTACCAACTTGCATATAACTCATAGTGCAAGCTATCCATCTCACCACAGAACCCCAACAGAAACACCACCACTCTTCTAATCTAACGTCTAAGTCACACTAGAAGTATCAAGGTAATCTTTTAATTAACTAACACGGAAGATAGCACAATAACGATAATGTGTCTATCAGCAATTCACTCATTCCATTGTAGGGATTATCCGACATTTATACCGGCATACAAGAATGTGTCGCAGACGCTCTAGTTTTATACTCACCTTTTCCCGAATACCCCGACCATTGTGGTCGAGGGATGTAGTTCGCCGCGAAGCGGACCGAACGAAGTTCGTATCTGTTAATACCCC
>QZJY01000066.1 GCA_003597995.1 Dehalococcoidia bacterium | reverse complement strand
GGCTATTGGAAAACTTCCGCCTTTGCGCTACTATTTGGATAACTTTGTCACTAACCCCCAAAAATCCAATATGTACTGGACTCTTACATCTTCTTGACATCCCGTCGCATTGGATGGTATAGTCTTCGGCAATGAAAATATCTATGTCGGTTTGCCTTAGCCCGGTAAACAGGTACTTCTATTACTACTTTACCTTTACTGACGCCTCAGGGCGCTCGGGGGATTAGGCACGGCTTTTTAGTCTTAACCAGTGTAAATCAAGTTCTCAAAATCCTCCCCGAGCGGGAGGATTTCTTGTTATAAGGGAATGTCGCAAAACTAAAGGGGAGGGAGTAAGAGATGATTATCATGAAAAAGGATGCCACCAGAGAAGAGGTCGACAACGTCATTGAAGAGGTTAAGAAGTTTGGCCTGCGCACCGATGTATCGACAGGCGAATCTCTGACCATCATCGGGCTGGTAGGAGACGAGCGCAAAATTCCCTTTTCGCATTTTGCCGTCCTGCCCGGGGTGAAGGAAGCGCGCATGATCGAAACACCTTATAAACTGATTAGCCGCGAGTACAGCGAGGCCTTCCAGGACCGCGCGGAGAGTCGCGTCATACACGTGGGCAACGTGGAAATCGGCGGCGAGACCCCGGCCTACATCGCCGGGCCGTGCGCCATAGAGAGTAAGGCGCAGCTCTTCCGCATAGCCGAAGAGGTAAAAAAAGCAGGAGCACACATCCTGCGCGGCGGCATCTTCAAGCCCCGCAGTTCGGCGCATTCCTTCCAGGGGCTGGGCGCCAAAGGCGACGTGGAAGCCCGTGAAGCACTCTCGTGGCTGCGCGACGCCGGACGCCAGTTCGAAATGCCCGTCATCACCGAGGTGCGCGGCGAAAACCAGGTGGACCTCATCGCCGAGTATGTGGACATCCTGCAGATAGGCGCGCGCAATATGTACGACCAAGACCTGCTGGGCACCATCGCGCGCAAGGGCAAGCCGGTGTTCTACAAGCGCCATTTCGGCGCCAGCGTGGAGGAGTTCCTTTCCTTCTCGGAGTACATCGCCGTCGAGGGCAACAAGGACATCATCCTGTGCGAGCGCGGCGAACTGCCCATCGGCAAGGGCAAGAATTTCACGCGCTATACCCTGGACCTGTCCGCCGTACCCGTCATTCAGAAGGAAACATACCTCCCGGTGCTGGTGGACCCCAGCCATGCCACAGGGCGGCGCGATTTGATATACTCTATGAGCTGCGCGGCCATGGCGGCGGGTGCAAGCGGGCTGGCGATTGAGGTACACTATAATCCAGCCGAAGCCTGGGTGGATGCGGCGCAAGCTATAACCGCGGGTGAGCTTAAAGAGATCCTCGACACCTGCAACCGCATACATGCCATCACGGCCGTACAGAATAAGAAAGTGAAAGCAGGGAAGTAACCGATGCACACGCTCAAGGTCTCGCCGGGCGCCGCAAACTATAATGTATATATCGGTTCAGGCGCTCTGCGGGACATTTCAAGTCACCTCAAACATGCGCGGATGAGTAACCGGTTGGTTCTCATCACCAACCCTTTCGTCTTCGAGTTGCACGGATATAACCTCAAGGAAGCGCTAGCCAAAGACGGCTTCGAGGTCGATGTGCTGACCGTCCCGGACGGCGAGGAGTACAAGTCGCTCGAGGCGGCCGGCGGTCTCTACGACGGGTTGAGCGCGGCACTCGTCGAGCGCAGGACTCCTGTGCTGGCGCTTGGCGGAGGCGTCATCGGCGACCTGGCAGGATTCGTGGCCGCCACCTACATGCGCGGGATGCCCCTCATACAAATTCCCACCACCCTGCTGGCACAGGTGGACAGCTCCATCGGGGGCAAGACAGCCGTCAACCACGGCAAACTCAAGAACCAGATAGGCGTCTTCTACCAGCCGGCGGCCGTTTTCAGCGACACCGCCGTGCTCAAAACACTGGCCGCGAGCCAGTTATCCAACGGCCTGGCCGAGGTCATAAAGAGCGCCGTCATCGGCGACAGGTTGCTTTTCGGGTTGCTCGAACGCAGGATGACAGAGCTTAAGTATCTCGATGAAAAAACGCTGGAAACAGCTATCCTGCGCGCCGCAGCTGTCAAGGCGCGCATCGTGAGCCGCGACGAGCGCGACAGGGGACTGCGTAACATGCTCAACTTCGGCCACACGGTGGGACACGCTATCGAGGCGGTCACCGGCTTCAAGGTGAACCACGGCACGGCTGTAGCCGTAGGCATGGTGACGGCTAGCCGCATAGCCTGCCGCATGGGTTTATTCCCTGACCGTGACTTGAAGCGTTTGATGAATATCATCACCGCTGCTGGCTTACCTATCACTATGCCGGAACTCAAAATTGCCGACGTGCTGGAGGCCATCAAGCACGACAAAAAAGTGTCGGGAGGCAGGACGAAATTCATCCTTCCCGTGCGCATCGGGCAGGTCATCATAACGGATAAAGTGGATCTCGCCATGGTGGCCGAGGCGTTGGCAGAGTAAATATGGATACGCCACGCATTTGCGCCGTCATCACGAACACAGACCTTGACTCTATCGAAAAAGTAGAGCCGCTGGTCGACCTTTTCGAAGTCAGGATAGACATAATAGGCAAGTCGTGGCGGGATGTGGCACGGGTTTTGAAGAAGCCATGGATTGCTACCAATCGACTAAAGGCCGAGGGCGGTCTGTGGGAGGGCAGCGAGGAGGCGCGCCGGGACGAGTTGCTCAGAGCGCTCAATTTAGGAGCAAGCATAGTGGACATCGAGCTGGCCGCGCCCGACCTGGATGAAATGGTGCCCGTTATTAAAAAGAAAGCTAAATGTCTCATCTCTCACCACGACACGCGCCGCACGCCGCCCCCCGCGGAGTTGCGCCGCATTATCGAGGATGAACTGGCGGCGGGTGCCGATATCTGCAAGCTGGTGACCACCGCCCGCAGCTTCGACGATAACGCGAATGTCATAGGAATGATGAGCGAGTTCCGCCCCGCTGAGATAGTGGCTTTTGCCATGGGACAGCGCGGCCAGATGAGCCGCATCCTCTGCCCGCTTTGCGGAGGCGCTTTCACCTATGCAGCGATAAACGAGGGAGCGCAGTCAGCTTCCGGGCAGCTCACTGTCTCTCAGCTGCGGAGTATATATGAGATGATACACTTATGATAAACGCCACGACAAGATTGTGCGGCGTCATCGGCGACCCGGTGAGCCACACCCTTTCGCCTGCCATGCACAACGCCGTCATGGCCAGCCTCGGGCTGGACTACGCCTATCTAGCCTTCCGGGTGAAGAGCACGGAGCTTGGCACCGCCATACAGGGCATGAAGGCCCTAGGCATAAGGGGACTGAACGTCACTATTCCCCACAAAGCCGCCGTCGTGCCGCTCCTCGACGAGCTTGACCCGCTGGCCCGGGACATCGGTGCGGTCAACACCATCGTCAACGACAACGGCAGGCTCAAAGGCTATAATACAGATGCCAGTGGCTTTCTGCAGTCTTTGCTGGCAGCCAGCTTCAACCCGCAGGGCAAAAGAATTGTTCTGATGGGCGCGGGCGGTGCCGCCCGTGCCATCGGTTTCGCCCTGGCGCAGAGCGGAGCCTCTATCACAGTCCTAAACCGCAAGATAGAAATGGAACAGGCTGTCCTGCTGGCACAAAACCTGAGCCGGGTGGCCAAATCGAAAGTGGACGCCCTTGAACTTGATGCCGCTAACCTCAAGACCGCGCTAGTAAAGGCTGACCTGTTGGTCAATGCTACCAGCGTCGGCATGTCGCCCGGCGCCGGGGATACACCCGTTCCGGCTCACCTGCTCCGGTCCAGCCTGACCGTCTTCGATGTCGTCTATGCCCCGCTTGAGACGCGCTTGCTCCGGGAGGCCGCCGCTCGGGGCTGCCGGGTTATCAGCGGGCTGGAAATGCTGGTACGCCAGGGTGCTCTTGCATTCGAGTTGTGGACCGGCAAAGAGGCTCCGCTGGACATGATGCGGCAGGCCGCTCTGGTCGCCCTCACCCAGGGCAAGGATGGGAAACACAGCAAAAAGGCAAAGGAACCGGCTAAGGTCAAAACGAGCGTGGCGCTCATCGGATTCATGGGCGCCGGAAAGTCGTCCGTGGGCCGGGCGCTGGCCAGAAAGCTGAAAAAAACTTTCGTGGATGTAGACAAACTCATCGAGAAAAAAGCTGGCAAGAGCATCGCTCACATTTTCAAAGAAGACGGCGAGCCTGCCTTCCGGGAGCTGGAGCGGGTCGTAACCGCCGAGGTGGCGCGCCAGGCAGGACAGGTCATCGCCTGCGGCGGCGGCGTGGTACTCAACAAGTCCAATACGGATGCGCTGAGAAAAACAGCCGTTCTGGTATATCTTAAGGCTTCAGAGGGAGCCGTGCGCAAGCGGGTATCCTCCGCCAAGGGCAAGCGCCCCCTGCTGGCAAATATAAAGGGTGCAAAGTCCATCGAGGTTCTTATGGCGCAGCGCCGTCCCCTCTACGAGCAAGCGTCCGATATTACTCTGGACACATCCAGACTCGGTATCGAGGATGCCGCTGACAAGATTATCGAAAGACTGGGTGAATATGAAGGTTTCCGTCTCTAAAAGCCTGGTGCACGGCATTCTGGACGCGCCGTCATCCAAGAGCTACACCATCCGCGCGCTGATGTGCGCCGCTTTATCCCCCGGCCAGAGCTATATCCGCCGCGCCCTGTCGTCGGACGACACCCTGGCTGCCGCCGAGGTGCTGCAAAAAATAGGCACCGACGTGCGCCAGAGCGCCTACGGCTGGCGCGTCAGCGGCGGCAAACTCAAAGCCCCTGACTCCGAGCTTTTCTGCCGCGATTCCGCCGCCACCTTCCGCTTTATGATAGCGCTTTCGGCGGTAGTGCCGGGTACGGTTCGGTTGGTTCCCGGCGCCGGGATGGCTAAACGACCAGTGCTGCCGCTCATCGACGCCCTGGCCCAACTCAACGTCAAATGCCGTTTGGATGGCTCAACAGTAGTGGTCGAGGGCGGCTCCTTCAGCGGAGGCACGGTGAAAATGCCGGGCGATGTCAGCTCGCAATTCATCTCTGCGCTGCTGCTGGCGGCGCCGTTAGCGCCTCAGGGAATGCATATAGAGTTAACCACGCCGCTGGCTTCCAGACCCTATATCGACATGACCATCGAGTGCCTCAAGAAGTTCGGCATACGCGTCGCAGCGTCGCCGGATATGGCGGATTTCAAGGTTGCCCGGCAAGATTACCGCCCTGCCGATTACACTGTGGAGGGCGACTGGTCGCAGGCGTCCTATCTGCTGGCGCTGGGGGCGCTTTCCGGCGAAGTGGTGGTCACCAACCTCAACGCCGAGAGTTTGCAGGGAGACCGCGTGGTGCTCAACCTGCTTCAAAAGATGGGGACGCGCCTTTCTGTGCGGCGCAGCTCCGTTATGGTGCAAAAGTCTTATCTGCACGGCATAACAGCGGACCTGACAGACTGCATCGACCTGCTGCCCACGCTGGCGGTGCTGGCGGCGGCGGCCGAGGGCGAGAGCCATTTCAGCGGCATCAGAAGCGCGCGACTCAAGGAATCCAACCGCGTGGAGGCTTTAAAGCAGGAGCTGCAAAAAATGGGCGTCCGCGTACGCGAGGAGGAAAACCGCCTCTCAATTATGGGGGGGCGCCTCAGGGGAGCGGAGATAGACAGCCACGCCGACCACCGTCTGGCGATGGCCTTCGGCGTCCTGGGAACGGACGTCGGCGACACCACAATCCTGGGGGCGGAGAGCGTGGAGAAAACCTATCCCGAATTCTGGAAGGCGCTGGCTTCACTTGGCGCAAAGGTGGAAAGCGATGTCAAACAGCCTGGGTAAATTATTCAGTGTTACCAGCTTCGGCGAAAGCCACGGCGAACTCGTCGGTGTTGTCATCGACGGCTGCCCGGCCGGCCTGGCGCTCTCCGAAGCCGACTTGCAGCCTGACCTGGACCGGCGCAAGCCCGGGATGAGCTCCGTATCTTCACCGCGGCAGGAGGAGGACAAAGGCGTCATCCTGTCGGGTGTATTTAGCGGCAGGACGACCGGAGCGCCCCTGTGCCTGGCGGTCTGGAACGAGGATAAAGACTCGAGTGCCTATGAGAAAACGCGTTTCGTGCCACGCCCCGGCCACGCCGATTATACGGCTTATGTCAAATACGGCGGTTATGCCGACTACCGCGGCGGAGGGCGTTTTTCCGGGCGCATCACTTCCGGGCTGGTCATGGCAGGAGCGGTGGCCAAAAAGCTGCTGGCGACACTGCGCATCGAGGTACTGGCGCACACTACTGAGATAGGCGGTATCAAAGCCATCGCCCGCGATTACGACGAGATACGCAAGAACGCCCCCGGGAGTGCCGTGCACTGCTCCAACCTTCAGACGGCGGAGGTGATGGTGCAGACCATCGAGAAGGCAAGGCAATCAGGAGACAGCCTGGGAGGTATTATCGAGGTCATTGCGCTGGGAGTCCCGGCAGGACTGGGCGAACCTGTTTTTGACACGCTCGAGGGAGAGCTTTCCAAAGCCTTCTTTGCCATACCGGCCGTCAAGGGAGTAGAGTTCGGCGCCGGCTTTTCAGTGTCGCACCTCAAGGGCTCGGAGAACAATGACCCATTCACCGTTAGAAAAGGCCGGGTTCTTACCACTTCCAACCGCGCCGGCGGGGCGCTGGGCGGCATCTCCACCGGCATGCCCGTAGTGGCCCGCATCGCCGTCAAACCCACACCGTCCATCTCCCAGCCGCAGCGCAGTGTAGATTTGCAGACCATGAGCG
The DNA here is from genome assembly GCA_003597995.1 of Dehalococcoidia bacterium. Lineage (NCBI taxonomy): Bacteria > Bacillati > Chloroflexota > Dehalococcoidia > Dehalococcoidia bacterium. Next base: position 9,340 of record QZJY01000066.1, on the reverse strand, counting down.
TAACTGAACTGGCCATCAGCGGCAGGCACGACCCCTGTATTGTGCCGCGCGCCGTGGTGGTGACGGAAGCCGCCATGGCGGTGGTGCTATGCGACTTGGCTATGAGGGCAGGCAAACTGCCGGGGGTGTTGGCATGAGCCTTGAATATTTACGCCGCTCTGTAGATGACGTAGATGCCCGCCTGGTCAGGTTGCTGGCAGAAAGGCTTAAGCTTTCCAGCGAAATTGGGAAGGAGAAGACCAGGTTGGGGAAGTCCTTGACCGACGCGTCGCGTGAAGCCGTCGTCATGGAACGCATCCGCAAACTGGCAGCGGACGAGGGTATCGATGCAAGCGCTGTCGAGAGTGTTTACCGCCGCATAATAGCCGCTTCTAAAGGCGTCCAGGGTATCAGTGTGGCCTTCCAGGGCGAACCCGGTGCCTACAGCCAGCAGGCAGCCTTCAACTTCTTCGGCGCGGCTATTGAGACAAAACCCTGCGAGACGCTGGAGGATGTTTTCAGCGCAGTAGAGCGTGGCGAAGCCGGCTTCGCCGTGGTGCCCGTGGAAAATTCTCTGGAAGGCAGTATCAGCAAGACCTACGACCTGCTGCTCGAATCGCCGCTCAAGGTGTGCGGCGAACTCAACCTGCGCGTCTCGCACTGCCTTATCGCCAGCCCGGGAGCCAGTCTGGCCCAGATAAAGAGCGTCTATTCCCATCCGCAGGCGCTGGGACAGTGCCAGGCATTCTTAAAACATCTCGGCTGCCATACTATCCCAACACTGGACACGGCGGGCAGCGTGAAAATGATAAAGGAAAAGAAGCTCCTTGATGCGGCGGCGGTCGCCAGCTCGCGTTCAGCCTCTATTTATGACATGCGCATACTCGCCAGCGGCATTGAGGACACCACTAATAACTTCACGCGATTTTTCGTGCTGTCGGGAGAGGACTCGCCGCCCACCGGTAACGACAAGACCTCGCTCGTGTTCTCGGTCAAGGACCGCCCGGGTTCGCTTTTCGACTTCCTGCGCGAACTGGCGGACAGAAAGATAAACCTGACCAAAATTGAATCGCGCCCCACCCGCCGCAAGCCATGGGAGTATAACTTCTACCTCGATTTCGAGGGGCACCGCCTGGATAAAGGCGTTGCGGAGGTGCTTAAAGCGCTCGAGGCGCACGTCATCTTCCTCAAGGTGCTCGGCTCTTATCCTAAAGCCGCCACCGAGACAGGAGAGCAGTCGTGAAAATAGCCATTGTCGGCGGAGCGGGCAAAATGGGGAAATGGATGGCTCGTTTCCTGCTGGCCGAAAAGATAGAGGTTATCCTCATCGGTAGCAATGAGGAAAGGCTGTCCGCCGCCCGCAAAGAACTCCATGTCGAGGGTACGACAGACCTGGGAGCGGTGAGCCAGGCCGACCTCATCATTATTTCTGTCCCCATCGCCACCTTCGAGTCAATTGTAAAGGAGCTAAGCCGCTTCGTAAAGAAGGGCCAGACAGTTATCGACGTCACATCGGTCAAGACCATGCCTGTCGAAGTCATGCACAGGTATCTCGCGGGCTGCCTGGTGCTGGGCACTCACCCCGTCTTCGGCCCCGGCGCCGAGGGACTCACCGGGCATAACGTCGTGCTCACTCCTACCAGCGATTCAGAAAAAGCGCTGGCGGAACAGGCTAAAAGCTTCCTGGAGAAAAGGGGCGCAAACGTGAAACTGATGACGCCCGCCGAACACGACCGTCTGATGGCCGTCGTGCTGGGGCTGGCGCATTACATCGCCATAGTGTCAGGCGATACGCTGCTCAACCTGGATAACCTGGCGGATATGAAGCTTGCCAGCGGCGTCACCTTCAGGGTGCTGATGACGCTGGTGGCCAGCGTGCTAAACGAAGACCCGTCGCTCTATGCTTCAATACAGACCAACCTGCCCGAGCTGCCCGCCATCGAGGCGGAGTTTATCAATAAAGCCTCGCAATGGGCTGAACTGGTGAAGCAAAAGGACAGCCCGGAGTTTATCCGCCGTATGGCCGAACTGCATAACAAGCTGGAACAAATCACTTCCGGGGATGGAAAGGCATATCGCGATATGTACCGCATAGCAGAAGGGCGTTAAAGCCTATTTCTTTATCTTGAGCGCCACGTCCAGTTTGAACTGGTTGAAACCCACCAGCATTACACCGTCCGCGATGATGACAGGTACGCCCATCTGGCCGGATTTCTGCACCATTTCATCAGCCGCCCTCCTGTCCGCGGCCACGTCTATCTCTTCGAAAGCGATGCCTTTTCCTGCCAGGTATTCCTTGGCCTTGCGGCAAACGGAGCAATTGGGCGTGGTATAAATGGTGACTTTGTGTTCTGATTTGCCGAACATCGGTCCCCCCTAACTGTTAAGTTGAATCATTCTATCATTTGTGCTTTGAGGCAGTAAAGCCAAATCAGCGCCCAGCTTTGACAATAATTATCGTGGAGTGGTAGATTGCCGACAGATGCGTAAAGTCGAAGTCGTCCCCTACGACCCTGCCTGGCCCCGCTCATTTGAAGCCGAGACCAAACTCCTTGCCGATATTCTAGGAGCAGAATTGGTGAGCATACACCACATCGGCAGCACTTCGGTACCCGGCCTCCAGGCCAAACCCATCATCGATATGCTGGCCGAGGTGTGCAATATTGAGGCTCTCGATGGTCTGAATGAGAGGATGACTTCAGTGGGGTACACACCAATGGGTGAATACGGTATTGCAGGGCGTCGCTATTTCTTCAAAGGCTCACTGGACTCACACACGTACCACCTACATGCCTTCGCGGAGGGACACCCGGAGGTTGCCCGCCACCTGCTTTTCCGCGACTATCTCCGCTCACACCCGCAAGAAGCGAGGCGGTACGCCAGTTTGAAGGAGTCGCTAGCGACGAAGTTCCCGGGCGACACCGAGGCTTACGCGCAAGGCAAAGACGCTTTTATCAAAGAGATAGACCGCAAGGCGGCTGCATGGTCTCTGTCCGGCGGGTGTTCTTCAACCAGCGCGTAGCAACGCTAGGCGCTTGGCTCTAATTGCCGCCACACCACCCTCTCCCTTAATAAAAAAGAGGCAGGGCATAAGCCCTGCCTCAATAGTCCAAAAAAGGAGTTGTGGTTAGCTCTTGCTCTTGGTGTAGCAGTCGCTGCAGTAAATCGGACGTCCGTTCCTTGGTTCGAACGGTACCTGGGTGTCCTTGCCGCAGGTGGCGCAGACTGCCGGGAACATCTGCCGCTGACCGCCGGTTTCCTGCACGCCCAGCCGCTGTTTCTTAGCAGCGCGGCAGGTCGGGCAGCGCTTGGGGTCGTTGGTAAAGCCTTTTTTGGCATAGAATTCCTGCTCGGCGGCGGTAAATGTGAAATCGGCTTTGCAGTCTACGCACGCGAGGGTTCTGTCCTGATAGCTCAAGGATGACCTCCCTTCTTTCAAACTCGGCTGAAGTCTGTCATCCATGGCCTGGACACCGTGTTACGACGAGCTAACTCACAGGTTGGGAGTACCAAACTCTATACCTGGCTGGGATTATGGCACAGGCATGGGGCATTGTCAATAGATTTGTGCGTAATCTGCCAGTATAAATCTCGTTCGTGGCAGACGTACCCGTGTAGGGGCGGGTTTCAAACCCGCCCTTTCGATGGGCGAGGATTGCCTTTCCTCCACCCTATGCTTTTATCATCACCAGCAGCATCTTGAAACGTTTGATGGCGCGGAGGGCATGCGGCTTTCCCGCAGGCATGACCACCATTTCCCCCTGCTTGACGGTGATGGCCTTGCCTGAGATGGTCACTTCGGCTTCTCCGTCGAGCACCTGTACCAGCGCATCGAAGGGAGCCGTGTGCTCGCTTAATCCCTGCCCGGCATCGAAAGCAAACAGAGTAACCGTGCCCGCTTTTTTATCGAGCAGGGTCCGGCTGACCACCGCATCCCGCTGGTATTCGACAGCCTCTATCAGATTAACCGACTGTTCTTCCATCATTCACTCCTTTCATGATTATATGCATTATTATATGCATTCTAGGCGCTGATTAGAAACCCTGCAGTGACATTAGTCTCACGTTTTGAGTATTCCGCTGTTTTTTGACATCACAGCGCCGCATATTTACAATCAGCAGATACTGTAGTGAGGTGAATTATGAAAACCCGCACCATACGCCAGCAGGTCACCTTCAAAGCCAGCCCGCATGAGCTGTACGAGCTGCTTATGGACGAGAAAAAGCACGGGCAGTTCACCCGGTCCAGAACCACCATCAGCCGCAAGGTCGGCGGCAAAATCAGCTCCGGCGACGGCTATATCGACGGCATCAATCTCGAGCTCGTTCCGGACAAGAAAATCGTGCAGTCCTGGCGCGCAAGCGACTGGCCGGAGGGGCACTACCCGAGCCACCTGGGAGTTCTCTCCTGTCGCCGGTGGCACGCGCATGATTTTCACCCAGAGCGGCGTGCCCGATGACCAGTATGAATCCATCGCTCAGGGCTGGCGCGACTACTACTGGGAATCCATGAAGGAAACTCTGGAAAAGTAGGCCTACTTAAATACCATATCCACCCCTACTAATGGCGCATTGACAACCGGTTCGATTAGCCTAGAATAGGCTTAGAGTTATGTTAAAAGGAGGGGGTGATATGGATAGCCTAAAAAGCGCTTTGTTCAGACTCAAGCGGCTTTTCTGGATGCCCAGGCAAAAGTACGCCTACCTGTGCCAGAGAAGCGGTTTTTACAACAGCATATGAAACCCTGAAAAGATTTTACGATATTTAAATTTAAGAGGAGGGGAAAATCCCTCCTCTTTGATTTTGTGAAAGAGGGAATGGAAAATAGTCCAGAATCATATGAACAATAACCATATCGAAAACTTCTTTTTGCGTTCCATGTCACCGTTCTCATGCTATAATCAAGTTTAATATCGCGGCGGCAAGTTTAAATGCCACCCAAAATACGGGCCGAAGATGCGGCGGACTGCACAAGAATTTCTCTCACGGAAGGGTTAGGAGATAAATATGGGAACCACCAGGAAGTTCACTATTTTGCATTCCAACGATATGCACGGCGATTTTTTGGCCGAGGCCAGCGCCGGCAAGGGCGACCTCATCGGCGGGCTGGCGCTGCTCTCCGGCTATATCAACAAGGTGCGCAAAGAGGAGGGAAACGTCCTCTACGTTATCGCCGGAGATATGGTGCAGGGCTCGCTTATCGACGCGGAGTACAAAGGCATCTCCACCATGGAGATAATGAACTACCTGGCCCCCGATGTGGTGACGCTGGGCAACCACGAGTTCGACTACGGCCTGCCGCACCTGCTGTTCCTGGAGAAGGTGGCCAACTTCCCCATCGTCAACGCCAATCTTTATATCAAGGGATACAACAAACGCCTCATGAAGCCCTTCCAGGTAATCCCCAAGGCCGGCTTCGACATCATGTTCATCGGCATCATCACCGACAAGGTCATCGACTCCGTCAAGAAGGACTCCCTAGTCGGCAGCTTCATCTCGCTGGAGGAAGCCAGCCGCGAGGTAGGCATCATCACCGACGCCTACAAGCACGATGACATAGACCTGACCGTTCTGCTGACTCATATCGGCTACGACTCTGACATTGAGCTGGCCAAATTGCTCCGACCGGAATGGGGCGTGGACATAATTATCGGCGGACATTCGCACACCATCCTGGAGCATCCTGCCAAGGTCAACAACGTACTCATCGCGCAGGCAGGCGTGGGCACCAACCAGATAGGCCGCTTTGACATCACGGTGGACGACGACACCAACAGCATCATCGACTACAAATGGCAGCTCATCCCCATCGAGCAGGGCATCGCCGAACCCGATACGAAGCTCCAGGAGTACATAGACTCTTTCGCCACCGTGGTGGACCGCAAGTACGGCTCCATCATCTGCAAGTTCACCGAGGCTCTGACCCACCCCAGGCGCGAGGTGGAAACCCCCCTGGGCGACCTTTTTGCCGACGCCCTGGCCGAGATGGGAGAGTGCGACGTCATGTTTGTAGGTTCGGGCTCTATCCGCAGCACGGAGCTCGGCCCGGTGGTCACCCTCAAGGACTACCGCTCGTGCTTCCCCTACGAGGACTACATGTCGCGCTTCACCGTCACGGGGAAAACGCTGAAGACCATGTTCGCCCGCTTTATGCGCACCGAGAACCGCAACGGCGAGGGCGAATGCTACCAGGTCAATGGCAAGATTCGGGCTGTGTATAATGACGCCGCGCACCAGTTGACATCGCTCACCTTCGACGGCCAGCCTGTCGAGGATAACAAGCTGTACACCGCGGGGCTCATCGGCTACCACATCATCAACTGCGAGCCCTATTTCGGCGTCACTCAGGAAGAGCTGCTGGCCGCCGGCAAGAGCAAGGTCATCGCCACCAACGTCACCGACGTGCTGGAGGAATACCTCAAGGGACACCAGAATATCGGGCGCAAGGTGGAGGGGCGGCTGGTTTACGTATAGATTTATCCGTCTGACAATTCGGACGCGATTCTTCGTCCGTCTGTGGCGGACTCAGAATGACAGGTCAAAAAAGAGGAAGGCGCTTTCAGCGCCTTCCTCTTTGACAAACCGTCGTTGCGAATCCCCGACGCAGTCGGGGTGAAGCAATCTCATAGGACTGTGAGATGGATTAAGCCTAGTCTATCTCTTCCCCTCCGCCACCTGCTCCATCTCATAGAGCCGCGTGTAGTAGTCGGGAATCTCGTTGAGGTGCGCCCAGGCGATTTTGCCAGTCATCACCGGGTCGTCGTTAGTGACGTTGGTGCGCGGGTCAACCTTGCCGTGCTCCAGTTCCACATCCATGCCCATGCGGAACTGCTCGACGTTCCACTTCTTGAAGTCGATGCCCAGCTTTTTGGCGACCTCTCTGGCCTGCTCGGTGGTGAAAACCTTCTTAGCCATTTTTACCCTCCTTTATGCTTGTATTTCATTATGGCCGAACGGCCAGGTGGCGTCAACAATACTCTCATTTGGCGGGAGGCAAGGGGGTCTCTCCCTTTCGCAAAAGGGAGATGAAAGAGGGATTTTCCCCACGGAGAGCACAGCGATTGATAAAGATTGCTTCGTCAGTCTGCTCAAGGCAGACTTCCTCGCAACGACGGAGCCCATTCCATTCTGCGCCTTTTCGTGCTATCTTGAAGATAGGACACACGGGGAGGAAGCCATGTCGAAGCAATTGAACCTCAAGGATATTCTCGACCTGGCGGTGCTCAAGGAAGTCGAGGCGCAGGAACTCTACGCCGACCTCTGCCGCAAGTCTAAGAGCGGGGCCGTGCAGGAGACCTTTCAAGCGCTCATCAGCCAGGAAAAGCAGCACCAGACGTTGCTGGAAAAATACCGCGCCGGGGAGCTCGGGCAGGGAGCCCTGCGCATGGAGCATCCCTGCGACTACCACATCGCCGAGCACTTCGCCGAGCCCAAGCCGGCCGCAATCATGGAGCTGAAGGACGTATTCCTCTTTGCCGCAGACCGAGAGAGGGACTCGCACGACTTTTATCTCAAGCTGGCGCACCTGCACGCGGCGGGAGATGTGCGCGTCCTGCTGGAAAAGCTGGCCTCGCAGGAGCTGGAGCACAAGGCCATGGTGGAGTCGCTCTTCACCGAGGTGGCCTTCCCGCAGACCGACGGGGGATAGGGAGAAAGCACCAAATCCCAAGCACTAAATACCAAGCACCAAATACTAAATCCTAAATAAGCTCAAAGCACCAAATCTCAAATTCAAAATGGTTTTGGATTTCGTATTTTGAACATTGTTTAGTATTTAGATATTAGTATTTAGAATTTCGTCGTTGACTTGTCATAGAAATCGTCAAGCCGATATAATCGAGGTATATGGCTGACGCAGAGCAACCGCGGCTTCCCCGGTCTTACTCCCGGCTGACCGTCATTACCATCCTGCTGCTGGTGGCGGTGGGCGCCGCCATCGTCATTATCGACCGCAAGCAGGTAGCCCTGCTCATGCAAACCTCCGACTGGAGCTACCTTATCGGGGCGGTGGCATTCACGGGGCTATCCTACCTGGCAGGGAGCGCCACCTTCCTGGTCATCATGCGCATTTTCAAGAACAGGCTCGGGATTGCGCACCTCCTGAACATAGGCATGGTATCCATGGTGCTGCAGAACCTCATCGGGCCGCCTTCCGGCATGTCGGTCAGGATACTGCTGCTGGGCAGGCACGGCGTCAAGAACTCCGAGATAGTGGCCTCCTCGCTGCTGCTGTCCTACTTCAAGAACCTGCTCTATTTCTCGCTCATCCCCATCAGCCTGATATGGATCGTGGTGAGCCACCCCCTCCCCGCCTTCGGCGCCGCCACCATCCTGCTCATCATCGCAGTACTGATAGTGCTGCTGGTGGTAGCTAGCAGCATCGCCTTTTACGCCCGGCTGCGCGCCTTCGTGCTGCGGGGCATCGGACGCGCCTGGCGCAAGGTAAGCAAGCGCGACATCCAGAAGCACCTGGACCAGTTCAGCGAGTCTCTGACTCTCGGCACGGATAATCTGAGGCGCAAAAAGGAAAACCGCCTGCCGCTGGCGGTGACCATCGTGGTAGACGTGGGGACGACCCTCGCGGTGCTGTGGTTCTGCTTCGCCGCGCTCGGCATCGAGGTGGACCCGTGGGTGCTGTTCACCGGCTTCAATTTCGGCATCACGCTGACGATCATCTCGTTCATACCGGGCGACATCGGCGTGCAGGAGGCCTCCATGGCGGGTGTGTTCGCCCTGTTCGGGGTGCCCTTCTCGCAGGGCGTCATCGCGGCGGTGCTGTTCAGGGTGGTGTACTACTTCGTGCCTTTCATCCTCACGCTGCCTTTATACTGGAAACTGCTGCGGGAGAAGGTGGCGGAGGTGAAATCCGAAGCACCAGGCACCAAACCCTAAATAAGCTCCAAGCACTAAATCCTGAACCTAAAGGTGAAAGCTATCAGCTCTCAGCGTTCAGCTATCGGCTTGCGATTCGTTTTCGTTTCGCGTAGAAACCTTTTTTCGGGAAACGACTGCTGCCGGTTTAGCCGTGATTCAGGCGTGAGAGCCGTTCAGTGGAAACGACGATTGGTTCCGCCGCCAGCCATGATTCATTCTTCGATTTCCTTGGAATTTCCGTATTCGTTTCACCTCTCAGGCAGGGAAAGATGGGCTTAAACCCCCGTTTTGGGCATTCGTTCCGCTTTTTTCACGAGTGGGGCGGGACGAATGAGATTCCAATCGGCGCGAATTTCCGGCTTTAAGCAGATAACGCGAGAGCATAATTGACGTTCCCCCCGTAAATAAAGCCAACAGCATCTTAGGGTTCTCCGCTAGAATATAGCGAACAGGAGGACTCTACATGCAACGCAAGAAATACACGGA
>QZJY01000065.1 GCA_003597995.1 Dehalococcoidia bacterium | reverse complement strand
CGCCGCTTGCGGCGAATCCGGTAAATATATCCAGATTCACAAAGATCAACTAAGATTATTGTGATACCCCGACGCTTGCGTCGGGGAGAATGTCATTTCTCATTTTTAGGAGAGTAGGTAATTTCCCCCTTTAGAAAAGGGGGATTAAGGGGGATTTGAGAACCCTTGGATTCCCTTTTAACTTTCGCTGAGTACCATCGGCCTCTTGAGTCCGACGTATCATTGGTATATACTAAACCACTAACGTGAATCGGGGGTGGAGTATATGAAACTATCCTGTCTTCAAGAAAATCTAAACCGTGGGCTCAGTCTCGTCGGCCGCGCAGCGGCCACGCGTACCACTCTGCCCATCACAAATAATGTGCTGCTGGCCAGCGACCAGGGACGCCTCAAACTGGTGGCTACGAACCTTGAGATGGCAGTTACCTGCTGGATAGGCGCCAAGATAGATGAAGAAGGTGCCATCACTGTTCCCGCCAAGCTGCTCACCGAGTTCGTGGCGACACTGCCGAACGACAAAATCGAAGTGAAGCTGACCCCCAAAGGCAAGACGCTGGAGCTTAAATGCGCTCGCTTCGAGGCGCGCATCAGCGGCGTGGATGCCAAAGAGTTTCCGCCCATACCCAAGGTCGATGACGGCATCGTAACCAAAGTCGAGTTAGGCGCGCTACGCCAGGCCATCAGCCAGGTGGTATTTGCCGCCGCTACCGATGAATCGCGCCCCGTGCTCACCGGCGTCAATGCCGAGTTCGAGGGTAAAACCCTTACTCTGGCGGCCGCCGACGGGTTTCGCCTGGCTGTGTACAAGCTGCCGCTGGCTGTAGCCGTGGCCGAGAAATCCGTGGCTATTATTCCTTCGCGAACGCTGTCTGAACTAAACCGCCTGGCGGGAGACCAGGAAGAAGCCGTGGAAATCAAGGTCAATGCCAGCAAGAGCCAGATACTTTTCCGTCTGAAGGACGTTGAAATGGTGTCGCAGCTCGTCCAGGGCAACTTCCCGCAGTACAGTCAGCTTATTCCGCAGAGCTTCAATACGCGGGCAACCGTGGATGTTGCACAGTTCCGAAACGCCACCAAAACAGCGGCCATTTTCGCTCGCGACGGCAGCGGCATAGTGCGCCTGATAATCACGCCCGGCGCAAGCGACGTAACGCCAGGCAAGCTGTCAATTTCGGCTCGTTCGGAAGAAATAGGCGAGGATACGGGTGAAATAGATACGGTTGTACAGGGGGCTGAGGCCAAGATAGCTTTCAACGGCAAATACCTGATGGATGTTCTGGGCGTGTTGAAGGAAAATCAGGTTGCTATCGAGATGACGACGCCTTCCAGCCCCGGGGTCTTCAAACCCGTCGGCGCGGATAACTATTTACACGTGATAATGCCCATGTTCGTTCAGTGGTAAATTAATTCCAGGTTTTATCAAGAGCCTGTCCGATCACATTGTCGTTGCGCAGGCTCTTATTTTGGGGTGGAATGTCTGCCTTGTCATCCGGCAAGAACATCAACGAATAGGAGACCTGCCTGATGGAATTTATTTTTGCTATAGCATTGATTCTGGTTATTTTAGTCATTCCTGCGTTGATAAAACGGGCCAGGAGACCTCCTGGGATGTCAAAATTCGCCGACCACGAGATCATCAATCCAAACCGTGACAAGGTAGCCAGATGTAAGATGTGCAGAAAGACATTTGAGTGGAAAGGGAGTGCCTGGAAACTTTTGAAATAGTCAAGATTTATAGTGCGGCAAAACTGATTTGCGGTTGTTTGTCCAGTGGTAGCTAAATAGGTTAGAGAATATTGGAAATCGAGGCGCTTGGAACAAATCCGAGCGCCTTTTCGATATATAGTTATCCAGTTCGAAGGCTAGCACCTTCTTGTTCTTGCCCTTCAGTAGATACACGGCAGTAGATTGCTGTTTTCATTTATTATTCCTTCTTATTTTTATCGGTTACGACATTGATTTTCTTTTCGACTGCTTTAAGCTCAACGCTCAATCCGTAGGTTTTTATTCCTTTATTTACAGACATCCTCGATGATATCTTCCGCTTATCCCCTTCTGGCGAAGAAAGAAGATCTAACTTCATCTTAGAATTTTGGGTAGGTATATCTGCTGAGACAACTTCACCTATTGTTTTTCCTTCGGAACTCAGAATCGAATAAGAAAACGGTTGCACTCCCACTTCCCTCCGGTGTTTATATTCAATATTAATGGAATCGAGTTTTATTGATTTGTTTTTATAATAGATCTTGAAATCATCATTTAGTTTAATTGTGCAGTTCCCGATAACAAATTGACCATTCTCTGGAAGTGAAGAAACAACCTCAGGCTTTTCATTGAAGTAAAAAGCCAAAAACTCATTAGGATTGGTTATCAGTTCTTTCCAACCAATTTTTAGACTCTCAGTTCTTATGAACGAGCCAGGTATCTCATTCCCCTTTTCGCTAGGTGGAGCAATAAAATTGATGTTGATGATTTGAAAAACATGGTTGTCGTAATGAACATATTTTTCGGCTAGCCAACCGCACCAATCTAATTTTAATGCATCGATATATGTAAATGTTTTTATCCCTAGCGTCTCTGCCTTGATTAAAGCAGAATCGGTAAAACCACTTTTTGACACAATTGCAGCTTGAGCCGCTCTGATACTGTCCCGTTTGGAAGCTATTTCTTCAATATACGTAACATCAACTCTCTGTTTTTGGTTTCTCACTTCAACCATTATTGTAGTCAAGTACGGGCCACTATCGAGTGTAATTAGAATATCGATTTGCCTAGATTGTCCCGTATCTTTGTCCGGAATTTTTACGTTATGTTCAACTTTCCCTTTACCCACGAGGCACGTATTTATCCAAGAAATTAATTCTTCAAATTCTTTCCAGTTTGACTTCTTTGGCACGGTCATTTTTTACCCCCTTCCACTTAACTTTATTCCAGTATGGGGATTTGCATTTCGGGAAAGTTTTTGGTAGTCCTTCCATTCGACCAGCCCATTCATGACCGCATCTTAAATACTTTTCAATCCTTATCTTATAATCATAATAGCCCTGAAAAGAAGCCAATAGCAATGGTTAATTGAGTTAATCGTCCCGTTGTTTTCAGGTAGGCCGGTGTTATATACTGCCTTAATGCTCGTCCGGGAGGTTCTTATGGGACTGGCTGATTTTTCCGATTTACGGGTTGGCGACAGGTTTCTGGCTGAAGGCGAGGGCGATTATATCGAGGAATTTACCATAGTCGAAATATCGCCCGACAAAAAATACGTAAAGGTAGACTACGCTGAACATGCTAACGCTGAAAGAGAATACGAGTGGCTGGAGATTAATAATACAGAAGTGCTGGTGAAGCTGGCCCCCAAACCTCCGGGTTAATCCCTGCGATTGCCTGAGTTGACTTAAGTTAGCCTCACAGGATATTGTTTAAGGATGAAAAATTCCACTATCAGATTGCTCATTCCTGTCGTATGCTCAATGGCCGTGGCACTTAGCGGCTGCGGCGGGTCTCCTGCCCACACCCAGCGGTGGTCTTCTCCGCCCGCCATGCAGATAGATACATCGAAGACCTATTACGCAGTTTTCAATACCAGCATGGGTAGCTTCAAGATAAAACTATTCGCTGCCGAAGCCCCCAAAACAGTCAACAATTTTGTCTTTCTCGCCAGACAAAAATTCTATGACGGCACTATATTCCACCGCATCATCAAGCCCTTTATGATACAGGGCGGCGACCCGCTGGGCACCGGGATGGGTGGCCCTGGCTATAATATCCCGGATGAATTGCCCGTTAAATATTCTTACGACCCGGGAATAATTGCTATGGCAAACACTGGACGCGCCAACACCGGAGGGAGTCAATTTTTTATCTGTACAGGAACTGACGCGGCCAGTCTGAATAAATCTCCTATTTACACTCAGTTTGGCAAGGTGGTAGAGGGTATGGATGTGGTGCTGAAGATAGCCGCCGTGCCGGTAGTGTCCGCAAACGGAGAGGTCAGCAAGCCGGTCAAACCGCCGGTCATCAAGACAATCACCATCGAGGAATCCTGACATCCGGTATCCAAGCTCAAGGATTCAATTTAGTTTTTGAAAGGGGACAGAATAATGCCTATTAACAATTCCGACACCAACGCCACGCCCAAAACCTGGAACATGCCGCCGGCCATGCAGATCGATGCCGCCAAAAAGTACACCGCCGCGCTCGACACCAGCTTGGGCTCCTTCAAGATCGAGCTTCTGGCAAGCGAGTCGCCGAAGACCGTGAACAACTTCGTGTTTCTGGCGCGGCAAAAATTCTACGACGGCGTTATCTTTCACCGTATCATCAAGACCTTCATGATACAGGGCGGCGACCCCACGGGCACGGGATGCGGAGGGCCTGGATACCAGTTTGCCGACGAGCTTCCGGTGAAACACTCCTATGAGGTAGGTATGGTGGCTATGGCTAATTCGGGCTCCAACACCAACGGCAGCCAGTTTTTCATCTGCACCGGCGCGGACTCCAAATTTCTGGACCGACAGCCGAACTATACCCAATTTGGGAGAGTGATTGAAGGCCTGGATATCGTGCAAAAGATGGCGGCTGTCCCGGTCGCATATGGCAACGGCGAAATGAGCAAACCTCAAATACCGCCGGTTATCAAGGGCATTACCATCAGTGAAGTCTAATTCGAATAGTATCGCTGCATCTTTAGCAATAAGAGAGGACGCCGTGACGGCGTCCTCTCTCGTTTTTGTCGTTTGAATTGTATGGCAGTCTCATGTAATTATGTCAAATTGAGCAATCAAAAACAGGCATAATTTACTGCTTCATTATTTTCGCTCTTGACACAGCCACAGATTTGTGCAAAACTAATCCTGCAACATTGAAAGACAATACTGGAAATATTATTCGTCTTTCTAAGGCTAAAACAATGTCAGACTGGTCTTTTATCACGACACACGGTCTGGTGCTGGCTTCGATAGCCAAGCATCCGCGCAGCACGGCGCGTGATATCGGCGACATGGTAGGTGTCACCGAAAGGACCGCTCACAAGATTATCATCGACCTCGAAGAAGCCGGTTACATCACCAAGACCAAGGTCGGGCGCAAAAATAAGTACACCATTCACCCCGGTATGCCCCTGGCTGATGAGGCCAGTGACGCGGCGGTAGGCGAACTCCTGGTTATGCTCGGCTGGAAGCGCCGCCGCCGTCAAACCGCCAAAGCGCTGGTATAGACCGCCCCTCTTCCTTCCCGTTTCCCCTTTTTTCCTCGTGCGTTCAAACCGGCGTAAGCTTCCAGGATTGTCCATTTCACGGGCACTGTGATATATTTTTAGCACTTATGAAAACCGACTTAACATATATCCCGAATGGCACTGTTACATCCCCCCGGGGCTTTAGCGCTGGAGCAACCTACGGGGGCATAAACAAACATGCCAGGTACAACCTCGATGTCGGCATTTTGTATAGCGATGTTCCCTGCAATGCCGCAGGCACCTTTACTACCAACAAAATTAAAGCCGCCTCTGTTTTGTTATGTCAAAGAATTCTGCCCTCTAAATCTGTGCGTGCGATTGTAGCCAATAGCGGCTGCGCCAATGCCAGCACCGGTGAGTTCGGGCAGCGCGATGCTCAGAGCATGGAAGCCGCCGCTGCCGCCAAAATTGGTGTGGACATGGCTGACGTTCTCGTCGCTAGCACAGGCGTTATCGGGCGCAGGCTGCCGCTGGAGTTGCTGAACGGCGCTATTGGCAAGATCAAGCTGTCTCCTGACGGCGGGCATGATATGGCCAAAGCCATCATGACTACCGATACAGTCCCGAAGGAAATCGCTATTGAAACCGGTGGATTCGTCATCGGCGGCATCGCCAAGGGCGCCGGCATGATCCACCCCAACATGGCCACTATGCTCTCTTTTCTAGCCACAGATGCTCCGGTGGAACTCGGATTTCTGGAGAAGTCTTTGAAAGAGGCCGTGGATAAGTCCTTCAACATGATTTCGGTAGACGGGGATACCTCACCTAACGACAGCGTTATCATGCTATCCAATGGGCTGGCAGGCGGCGAGATAATCAAGGAAGGATCCGCGAGAGCAAAGTGCTTTCAGCAGGCG
This sequence comes from Dehalococcoidia bacterium, assembly GCA_003597995.1. Lineage (NCBI taxonomy): Bacteria > Bacillati > Chloroflexota > Dehalococcoidia > Dehalococcoidia bacterium. Next base: position 9,045 of record QZJY01000065.1, on the reverse strand, counting down.
CTAGATGCGGCTTGCATCCATCTGGCAAAATCGGTCGCCCGCGACGGCGAAGGCGCTACCAAACTTATAGAGGTGAATGTGAGCGGCGCGGCGAGCATCTCAGACGCCAGGATAGCGGCGCGCACCATTACCAGCTCTCCCCTGGTAAAAAGCGCCATACATGGGGCTGACCCCAACTGGGGGCGTATCGTAGTGGCGGCGGGGCGCAGCGGGGCTGAGCTGGTGGAAGCCAAAATGGCGCTCGACATAAGTGACGTTCCGGTGGTGCGGGAGGGCGTGCCGCTGCCTTTCGACAAGGATAAACTGATTGAGGCGCTCGGCCGCGATGAAGTACGGATAAACCTCGATTTAAATTTGGGCACATCTTATTCGGCTACCGCGTGGGGCTGCGACCTCTCGGCGGAATACGTGGCTATCAATAGCGAGTATACGACTTAACGGAGCGATATTGGACAAGCAGACTAAAAAACTGACCGTCATCAAGCTGGGCGGGTCCATCATAGACAGCAAGGACTCGGCAGTGGCGGATATCTTGCGCCTCTCGGAAACCGGCTACCGAGTGGTGCTGGTGCACGGGGGCGCCAAGCTGGTGACCAGATGGATGGCCGACCAGGGCGTGGTAGCCGAGTTTTATCAGGGTGAGCGCATCACTGACGCTAAATCCCTTTCCGTTGTAACGGCCGTATTGGCTGGGCTGGCCAACAAGGAAACGACGGCGGCACTCATAGACGCCGGAGCGAAAGCGGCGGGAGTGAGCGGCGTGGACGGCAGTCTCATCGAGGGGAGGGTGCGCGACCCCAAGCTGGGCTACCTGGGTGACGTGGTCAAGGTGAATCCACAGGTGCTGGAAGCGCTACTTGATGCCGGATTTATTCCGGTGGTGGCCCCAGTTTCTCTCAACAAGGAGGGGCGAAAACAGGAAGACCCGTTGCTGCTCAATATTAACGGGGACACGGTGGCTGGCGAAATTGCCGCCGCCATGAGAGTGGAAAAACTTGTTTTTTTAACGGATGTCGATGGTATCAAGGACGCCTCCGGAAACATCTTGACCGATATCACGACCGCACAAGTCGAAGAGTTGCTGTCGTCCGGCGTGGCTTACGGCGGTATGATACCCAAGCTCAATGCCTGTCTCAAAGCTGCCAGAGCAGGTACCACGTGCCGCATTGTAGATGGGCGCAAACCACATGCGATTATAGATGCCATCGGGGGAAGCCAGAACGGCAGCACAATCACCGCTACCAGGAGATGATTTTATGAATTGGCCAGAACTGGAACAAAAGTATTACATGCCCGTATTCGAGCGCATGCCTGTCACGCTCGTCAGGGGAAGAGGCGTACATGTCTGGGACGATAAGGGTCGCCGCTACCTCGATTTTGTATCCGGCATTGCCGTAAACAGCCTGGGACATTGCCATCCGGCGGTTGTCAAAGCGGTAAACAGGCAGGTACGAAGGCTCATACATACCTCCAACCTGTTCTATACGATGCCTCAGCTCGAGCTGGCGGAACTGCTGGTGAATCACAGCGCTATGAAAAAAGTTTTTTTCTGTAACAGCGGCGCCGAGGCCGTCGAGGGCGCGGTCAAGCTGGCAAGACGCTGGGGACATGTGAAACTGGGCGGCGCTTATGAGGTTATCACAGCTATGGGTTCGTTTCACGGGCGGACCCTTGCTATGGTCGCTGCCACCGGCCAGCCGAAGTTTCAGAAGCCCTACGAACCCCTGCCATCGGGTTTCGTTAATGTGGATTATAACGATATCGAAGCCATTAAAACGGCCACCACCGCGAAGACCTGTGCCGTACTGCTGGAACCCGTTCAGGGTGAAGGCGGCGTCAATATCCCGGACCCGGAGTATCTAAAACAGGTACGCAAATGGTGCGATGAAAAAGGCATACTGCTCATTCTGGATGAAGTGCAAAGCGGCGTGGGCCGCTGCGGCAGCCTTTTTGCCTACGAACAGTTTGGGATTGAGCCGGACGTTCTGGCGCTGGCCAAGGGGCTGGCCGGCGGCATACCCATCGGCGCTTTCCTGGCTACCGAGAAGGCCTCGGTCTTCGCCAGAGGCGAGCATGGCACCACTTTCGGCGGGAACCCTCTGGCATGCTCAGCGGGGTACGCCGTACTCAATTACATTATCGATAACGATATCCCAGGCCACGCCAAATCGATGGGTGAAGGGCTTCTTAAAGGCTTGGCAAACCTCAAAAAAGACTTTACATTCATTACCGAAGTCAGAGGGCGAGGACTCTTGCTGGCGATGGAGTTCGACTCCGATATTGCTAAAGGAGTGGCTCTCTTATGCCTGGAGCAGGGGCTGCTTGTCAATAATCTTAAACCCAACCTTATAAGGCTGATACCGCCGCTCATAGTCCAGCCTAAAGAAATTGAAAAGGCCCTGACTCTTTTGAGGAAAGCCTTGAAGCAGGCGTCTGCGAACCTTTCATGAAAAGCGAGACAGTCAAGGCGAGGCGATGGATGGCTGGCTTCGTGCTATTGCTGGCTTCGGCGCTTACGATTGTATTTATGGCTCCGCCCTCATTGATGCCGGCGCTGGCCTGCGACGCTGAAATGGACGGGCACGTGCTGGCTGCCTCGGATTTCAGCCAGGCGCCGCCGCAGGTTGTTCAGGACGCAAGGGATATGGCGGCGGCGCTTTATGATGGTGAAGCCAAAGCCGATGAGATGGCGGGCCAGCTTGTGGGAACCTATCGGGCGGCTGCAGACCAGGACTTTGTCGTCATATTCAATCCCGGAGGCTGGGGCTGGGACCCCGTGAGTGAAATACCGGGATGGGAATCGATCCTGTTCGGTATCGAGAAAACCCTGGATAGTTTTGGATATAAAACACTCCTGGTCGATTTCAAGCGCACGCGCCACGGTTTCAACGGAATCATCGGAGAACTTGAAGTGCTTGCCGGTTTACAACTGTCGAAAGCGGAAGAGCTGGCAGCGCGCGTCACTTTTTTGACAGACCACCTGCCAGACCTGCGCGTCATCCTCACCGGCGAAAGTAACGGCGCTACCATTGCCGACAATGCTCTGAGCTTGTTGCGTGAAAATCCACGGGTATTTGCTATTGAGACCGGCCCTCCGGTCTGGCATCCGAGCATAGAGTTCGAGCGCTCCCTGTTGATAGAGAATAACGGAGTGCAACCGGATACCTTTTCTAACGGGGATATCATTCTTATCATACGTTCAAATGCGGAATCGGCTTTCGGAATTTATAAGGGCGGGAGGGGGGATATTCTGCTTTATATCGGCGCCCCCGGACATTTTTATAGCTGGGATTACCCGGCGGTACGCGCGCAGGTGGTGGATTTCTTAACAACAAAGTTCATCCCTGCTCCGAAATAGTGCAGATTCATGTATAATTAATCACGAAGAGGAAGGACATTATGGATAAAGTTGTTCTGGCTTATAGCGGCGGACTGGATACCTCGGTTGCCATAAAGTGGATTAAAGACAAATATGGCCTCGACGTTATAGCGGTGACTGTAGATGTGGGCAACGAAAAGGATTTTGGCACCGTGCGCGAAAAAGCCCTCAAGGTTGGCGCTATCAAGGCGCTGGTCATCGACGCCAAGAAAGACTTTGTTAACGATTATATCTTTCCCACTCTCAAAGCTGGCAGCCTGTACGAGAGCGTATATCCTATGGCCACCTCGCTGGCGCGCCCGCTCATCGCTAAATTGCTTACCGAAGTGGCACTCAAAGAGGGCGCTGCCGCCATCGCCCACGGCTGCACCGGCAAGGGCAACGACCAGGTGCGCTTCGAGGTCGCCATCAATACGCTGGCGCCTCACATCAAGATAATCGCCCCCGCCCGCGAGTGGGGCATGACACGCGAGGATACCATAAAATATGCCTCGAAAAACGGCATCTCTGTGCCGGTAAAATCAGGCCACGCGTATTCGGTGGATGAGAACCTGTGGGGCCGCAGTGTGGAATGCGGCGTATTGGAAGACCCCTGGGCTGAGCCGCCCGAAGAGGTGTATGCCTGGACCAAGTCCCCGACGACTTCACCAGCAAAGCCGGATTACAGCGAGATAGAGTTCGACAAGGGCATCCCCGTCGCCTGTGACGGCGAGAAGATGGACGGCGTAGCTCTTATCACCAAGCTCAACGAGCTGGCGGGCAAACACGGCGTGGGCCGCATCGACCACGTGGAAAACCGGCTGGTCGGCATCAAGAGCCGCGAGATCTACGAGGCACCAGCGGCCATCCTGCTCCTTGCGGCGCATCAAGCTCTCGAAGACCTGACGCTGGCCAAGGACCAGTCGCGCTTCAAGGCCAGGGTAGCCGCCGAATTCGCCGACCTTATCTATAATGGTTTGTGGTTCACCGCCAACCGGCTGGACATGTCGGCCTACGTGGACAGCACGCAGCGATTTGTGACCGGCACGGTGCGCGTGAAGCTCTTTAAGGGCGCTTGCACTGTAGTCGGGCGCAAGTCATCATATTCCCTCTACAGCCATGGACTGGCCACCTATGAAAAAGGCGACCAGTTCGACCAGAGCGCCGCCCCCGGCTTCATCCACATCTTCGGCTTACCGGTAAAGACGCAGGCGAAGTTGCAGCCGCTTTTCGATATGGGGCCCAAGAATAAAACTAAGGGCAAAGGCAAATAGATGAGCCATATACGCGGGCGCTTCCAGAAAGATGCCGCCGAGGCGGTGGTCAAATATACCACGTCGCTGCCCTTCGATAAGCGCATGTACAAACAGGACATACGCGGCAGCATAGCTCACGCCCGCATGCTGGCCAAACAGGGCATTATTTCAGCTGGAGAGGGCAAGGCGCTGGCGGACGGCCTCAAGGCGGTGGAATCGGAGATAGAGAGCGGCGTGTTCGTCTTCAAGCCTGAGTTGGAAGATATCCATATGGCAGTAGAAGCGCGGTTACTGGAACTCGCAGGTGCTGTCGCCGGCAAGCTGCACACGGCCCGCTCGCGCAATGACCAGGTGGCACTCGACATGCGACTTTATGTCAGGGATGCTATAAAAGAGACTCAGTCTAAAGTTAGACAATTTCAACGCTCGCTGGTGGAACAGGCCGAGAAAAACCAAGGCGTGCTGATGCCGGGTTACACGCACATGCAGCCGGCGCAGCCGGTGTTGCTGTCGCACCATCTTTTGGCCTATTTCGAGATGCTGGAGAGGGATTACGAGCGCTTCTCTGACGCGTATAAGCGCGCCGATGTCATGCCGCTGGGGAGCGGGGCGCTGGCCGGGGCCGCCTATAACCTCGATAGGGAGTTTGTGGCGCGCGAGCTGGGTTTCAGCCGCATAAGTCAGAATAGCCTGGACGCCGTTTCAGACCGTGACTTTCTTATCGAGTACATAGGCGCGGCCAGCCTGTGCATGGTGCATATTTCACGCATGGCCGAGGAGCTGGTCCTGTGGTCTTCGGCGGAGTTTGGTTTTGTGGAAATGGACGACTCCTATGCTACTGCCAGCTCGATTATGCCGCAGAAGAAAAATCCCGATGTGGCCGAACTTGGGCGGGGCAAGGCGGGGCGCGTTTTCGGGCATCTGATGGGGATGTTAACCACCATGAAGGGGCTGCCGCTTTCCTATAACCGCGACCTGCAGGAAGACAAAGAAGCGCTCTTCGATACGGTGGATACGCTGGTTGCCTCGCTGGAAGTCTTTGCCGGCATGGTGAGCACGCTCGAATTCAAGCCGGGCAATATGAAGCGCTCCCTGGGGAATGGTTATATTCTGGCAACCGATGTGGCGGATTACCTGGTGAAAAAGGGGCTGAGTTTCCGGGAAGCCCACGGCGTAACCGGGCGTCTAGTGAGCTACGCCATAGGCTGCGGCAAGCCGCTGGAGAGTTTAACCATCGAAGAGTATAAAGGCTTCAGTCCACTCTTCGCAGAGGATGTGCGGAGCATAAGCGCGGCGCGCTCGGTCGCGTCAAAAAATGTGCCGGGAGGCACGGCTCCCGGCCAGGTGTCAATTCAGTTGTCACATTGCAGAGAGATACTGGGTTAGGTTATAAACCTGCCGCCTTATACTGTTTGCGACAGTTTCTGCTGGGTGCGCAGGCAGCGCGTGCAGAGGGTGAGCCTGACGGATTTTCCATCCTTCACTATTTTGGCCTGCTGTATATTGGCTACCCAGCGGTGGTTGGTGCGGCGCTTGGAATGGCTGACGTTATGGCCGAACTGCTCTGATTTTCCGCAGATATCACACTTCATGAAATTGTTCCTCTCCTTTGACTGGCACCTTGACTTTGGTGTAAAATGCCTTGTTTCGAACATTGAATACTACCATAAACCCTCTGTGCTTGACAAGCACGGTACAATCAATTAAAGACATCTTGAAAAAGGATGGCGTAGCGAATCATGAAACAGTCCAATGCGATTAACGGGCCTGAATTCCGTGATATGTTTGCCGCCGCAACTAACTGGCTGGAAAAAAACGCTTCCGATATAGATGCTCTCAATGTATTTCCTGTCCCTGACGGAGATACAGGAACGAATATGTTGCTTACAATGCGTTCCACGGTGGAAGAAGCCTATAAAGTAAATCAGCCCAGTGTTTCGGCGATGGCGCAGGCCATGGCCAACGGGGCGCTCATGGGCGCCCGGGGCAACAGCGGCGTGATACTCTCGCAGATATGGAGCGGTCTGGCGCAGGGTTTGGGCGATAAAGAAACATTCAACGGAAAAGACCTGGCCAAAGCCCTGACCCAAGCCTCGGAGACCGCCTATAAGGGATTGAGCAATCCGGTGGAAGGGACCATTCTGACGGTCATGAAGGATGCATCCAAGGCCGGCCAGAAGCAGGCGGCGATAAACGGTGGGGATGTGGTGGCCGTCATGGAAGCCGCTGTCGTTGCCGCCGCCGAATCTGTCGCCAGCACACCGACGCTCCTCCCGGTTCTCAAGGAGGCGGGGGTGGTCGATGCGGGCGGCCAGGGCCTGTTTACGCTGCTCGATGGCGCTTTGCGTTATCTCCGCGGTGAGGCCGAGTTGATGCGTTTCCGCAAACCTCAGATGGTTGCCAGCAGCATTCCCATGACTCCTATCACGGTTACCGCGCCCGAAAAAGTAGGGGCCGATGAAATTCCATTCGGCTACTGCACGGAATTCCTGCTAAAAGGCATGGAACTTGAACCTGAAAAACTCAAGCGCAAACTGGTCAAGCGTGGACAGTCGCTCATCGTCGTCGGTGATGATACTACCGTAAGGGTCCACGTTCATACTATCGATCCGGGAAGCATCATTCATTTCGCAACCACCCTGGGCACGGTGCACAGCGTCAGCATACGCAACATGGATGAGCAGCACCAGGACTTTCTTGAGATGCAAAAGTCCCGCGCTCCGGTGGCTGATATAGAAATAGTGGCGGTGGCTGCCGGCAGCGGACTGGCGGACGTGTTTACCAGTTTGGGCGTGGCATCCGTGGTCCCTGGCGGGCAGACTATGAACCCGAGCACGAAAGATATTCTCCAGGCGGTCGAAAACTTGCGTTCGGAAAAGATAATAATTTTGCCTAACAATAAGAATATAGTGATGACTGCCGAAAAAGTCCAGGCGCTCACTGAGAAGCACATTCACGTGGTGCCTTCAAAGACAATCCCCCAGGGAATAGCTGCACTTCTTGCCTTCGATTATGAAGCTGATTTTGATACCAATACCCGTATTATGACCGAAGCGCTGGCTACGATTAAAACCGTTGAGATAACCCGTGCCGTACGCGCCACTCAGCTCAACGGGCTCGCCATCAAGAAGAAACAGGCAGTAGGATTGCTTGACGGAACGATTGTGGCGGTAGCCGATGAGCCTACCGATGTCCTGCGCAGCACCCTGACCAAAGCCGGAATGAAGAAGGCTGAGGTGATAACCCTCTACTATGGTGACGATACCACGGAAAGCGAAGCCCAGCAGGTTAAAGAAGAAATAGCGTCCAAATATCCCAATTTGCAGGTCGAGGTGGTCAAGGGCGGGCAACCACACTACAACTTTATCGGCTCGGTGGAATAAGTAGCCGGAAGGGGGTATCATGACCGTCAAGATTGTCACCGACAGCACGTCTGACATCACCGCCAGCTTGGCCGAGGAACTGGGAATCACTGTGGTACCTCTCACGGTGTTTTTCGGGCATGAATCCTTCCGTGACCGCATCGATATTACGACTGACGAGTTTTACCGCAGGTTGACCCAGGAGAACATCTATCCTACCACCACCCAGCCGGCGCCTGGAGCATTTGCAGACGCTTACCAGAAGCTGTTGAAGGATAACGACGAGATTCTCGCCATTGTTTTATCGAGCAAACTTAGCGGCACGTACAAATCCGCTGTCAACGCCGTGAGCATAGTGGAGGGAAAGTGTCGCATAGAGGTAATCGATTCCCAGCTTACGGCCATGAGCCTCGGCTTGACAGCGATATCCGCCGCGAAAATGGCTTCAAAAAAGGGCGCTACGCTCAAGGAAATAAGTCAGGCCATTAAGCTGAAATTGCCCCGCACCAATTCCATAATGGCATTCGATACCCTCAAATTTCTGGCCAAAGGCGGCAGGATAGGGAAAGCCCAGGGTTTACTGGGTTCACTCCTGGCTGTGAAGCCGGTGCTGACGTTAAAAGAAGGGGAAGTGACCCCGTTAACCCGCCTGCGTTCGATGTCGGCGGCGGCAGATTACCTTTACAATCACGTTGCCGCTATGCCACGCGTAGAAGCACTGGCAGTAGAGCACGCCACAACTCCTCACGAAGCTGACGTTCTGGTGGCGCGTCTGGGCGCCATTTATCCCGAGGAGAACATCTACCGTTCCGTTGTCAGCCCGGTGCTCGGTACTTATATGGGGCCCAACGTTCTGTCCGTGTCTTTTATCGAAGATAAGTAGGAGAATAACCGTCATGACTGTCAGAGTGGTCACAGACAGCACCGCTGACCTTCCCTCCGAGCTGGTGCGCGAATTGAACATTACGGTTGTACCTGCATTTCTCAACATCAGAGGACGCAGCTATCGCGACGGAGTAGACATTACGCCTGATGAAGTATACAAGAAGCTTGTAAAGAGCGATGTGCC
>QZJY01000064.1 GCA_003597995.1 Dehalococcoidia bacterium | reverse complement strand
GGGACCGCCGCGGAATTCTTCTTCAGGTTCCACAGGAGTGATTCCCAACTTACGGAATAATTCCTTTTTTTGTTGCGGGTCCAGTTTTCTTATTTCTTCGACTAAATGTTCAACAGCACCCATTTTGGGCTCACCTCATTTTTATACCGTATCGCAGGCACATTTAATAAATGGTTTTTATTTTCCCATGCGACAATATATGTCGGGGTAGTCAGGTATAATCAAGACAAATATTTTTGAGGGGATGGTATTCGCACCGGTTGCCGGGGCAGCGGCCGGTATGGAACAAATTTTTTCCATCCTGCAGGAAATTTGACAAAAAAAGAAGAATAAATTCCACAATCTGCGCAAGGTTTAATCAAATACATCGGCCCGTTCATATTGAAGAAATGTTTGCATTGTCATAAAGCTTAAGGATGAAACTTGATTGTGGCCGGTTTTGGAATAAATTTTGACTGTAGACGGGAGAAGAGCAGTAATGCCGGAATCACTTGCCGATCGGGTGATGCAAAAAATCAACCGGGCTGCCGAGTTGTACCACCGCCTCGTTATCCTGGCGGCGCCGGCCGGGGCGGGAAAAACCGCCGCGCTCCGGGATGTTCAGGAACGTACGGGCGCGCCGCTGGTCAACATCAACCTCGCACTCTCCCGCCGCATGCTCGATCTCACCGGGCGCCTGCGAGCGCTGCAACTTCCCCGCCTGCTGGCGGAGATCGTAAACACCTTCAGCGGCGAAGTTATCCTGCTCGACAATATTGAATTGCTGTTCGATATTTCCCTCAAACAGGACCCTCTCCGGCTCCTGCAGGGACTGTCCCGGAACAAGACGCTCGTCGTGGCCTGGAACGGCGAAATCAGACGCATCCACCCGTCGCTTTTCCTGGTTTACGCCGTGCCGGAACACCCTGAATACAGGCGATACGCAGTTAACGATTTGCTGATCGTGAGCCCGGCGGAGCCGGAAGTGATGAATGAAAAGTGACGGGTGACGGGCGAAGAAACGTTCACTTACCAATCAGTTCTCAAATCTCGCCATATACAGGCAAAATCGCATGGGGGTTAAACGTGATGAAATACAAAGATCTGATTCAATTCGAACCCATCGAGACCGTGGTGCAACTGCGGGACGCCAATGAGGCGGCCGCAGCGCGGCAGCTTGTCCGGACCTACGTCATCTCCGGGGAGATGGCCGGAAAGCTGACCGGCCTCGTCATTCCCCAGCTTCAGTTCGACCAGCCGGCCGACAACAAGGGACTTATGGTTGTCGGCAACTACGGCACCGGCAAGTCCCACCTTATGTCGGTAATCTCCGCCCTGGCGGAGAACGGGGAACTCTCCCCGTACCTGAACGATGGCAGCGTCGCCGGCGCGGCGGGCAAAATCGGCGGCCGCTTCAAGGTGGCGCGCACCGAAATCGGAGCAACCACCATGTCCCTGCGCGACATTCTCACGGGCGAACTGGAGGAGTACCTGTCGTCTATCGGGGTAAACTACTCGTTTCCATCGGCGGCGGAAGTGTCCAACAACAAGCGGGCCTTCGAGGAGATGATGGCCGCTTTTCACCAGGATTACCCCGACCACGGCCTGCTCCTGGTGGTGGACGAGTTGCTCGACTACCTCCGCAGCCGCAAGGATCAGGAGCTCATCCTCGACTTAAACTTCCTCCGGGAGATTGGCGAAGTTTGCAAGGACCTGCGCTTCCGCTTCATCGCCGGGGTGCAGGAGGCTATCTTCGACAGCCCCCGCTTCTCCTTCGTGGCCGACAGCATCCGCCGGGTAAAAGACCGCTTCGAGCAAATCCTGATTGCCCGCAAGGACGTCAAGTTCGTGGTGGCCGAACGGCTGCTGAAGAAAACCGGCGAGCAGCAGGCCAAAATCCGTGCCTACCTCACCCCCTTCGCCAGATTTTACGGGCGCATGAACGAGCGCATGGACGAGTTCGTCCGGCTGTTCCCAGTACATCCCGATTATATCGACACCTTTGAGCGGGTCACCGCGATAGAGAAACGCGAAGTCTTGAAAACACTCAGCCGCGAAATTAAAAAGATACTTGAATACGATCTGCCCGCGATTGATTCATCACCCGGCCCCCAACCTCTTCTTCCGCCCGGGCTGATCGCCTACGACGGCTACTGGACGAACCTGTGCGAAAACCCCTCCTTCCGCGCCGTGCCGGACATCAAGGCGGTGATCGACTGCAGCCAGGTGCTGGAGGCCCGCATCCGGCGGCTTTTACCCGGCCCGCTTACAAACCTGTGGCGCTGCGGCTGATCCACGCCCTTTCCGTCCACCGGCTGACCACCGGCGATATCTACGCCCCTTTGGGCGCGACGGCGGAGGAACTGCGAGACACTCTCTGCCTGTACCAGCCCGGCATCGAAGACCTGGGCGGCGACCCGGCCGACGACCTGCTCTCCCAGGTGGAGACCGTCCTGCGCGAGATCCACAGGACGGTAAGCGGCCAGTTTATCTCATCGAACCCGGAAAACCGCCAGTATTACCTGGATTTGAAGAAAACCGACGATTTCGACGCCCTGATCGAAAAGCGCGCCGACAGTCTTGACGCTTCTCAGTTCGACCGCTACTACTACGAGGCTCTGAAGCGGGTCATGGAGTGCACCGACCAGACCTACGTCACCGGCTATAAAATCTGGCAGCACGAGCTTACATGGCTGGAACGGAAAGCCGCGCGCCAGGGGTACCTTTTTTTTGGCGCGCCCAACGAGCGCTCCACCGCCGTCCCGCCGCGGGACTTCTACATTTATTTCATTCAGCCCTTCGAACCCCCGCGCTTCAAGGACGAGAAGAAGCCCGAGGAACTGTTCCTGCGTCTGGCGGGCAAGGATGAGGCCTTCCGCACGGCGCTCAAGAGCTTTGCCGCGGCCCTTGACCTGGCCTCCACCGCCTCGGGGCATGCCAAGTCAACCTATGAGTCCAAGGCGTCGGGCTTTCTGCGGGACCTGCTGCAATGGCTGAAGGAAAACATGTATGAGGCCTTCGAGGTCACCTACCAGGGACGGACCAGGTCGATAATGGGGTGGTCCAGGGACAAGCCGGTCCGCGATTTGTCCGGCATCGCCTCCCACGAACGCATCAACTTCCGCAATTTGATAAACACCGTTGCCGGCATCTGCCTCGGGGCCCACTTCCAGGAACAGGCTCCCGGATACCCCGTCTTTCCAGTGCTCATCACCGGAGCCAACCAGGCCCAGGCTGTCCAGGACGCGCTGCGGACCATCGCCGGGCAAAAGCCGACCAAACAAGCCACCGCAGTGCTGGACGCCCTTGAGCTTCTTGACGGCGACAGGCTTGATCCGTATAAATCGAAATACGCCCGGCATATCCTCGACATCTTGAGTAAGAAGGGCCACGGCCAGGTGGTCAACCGCTCCGAGCTGATCCAGGAAATCTTCGGGGTGGAGTACCTGGCGCCGCAGACCCTGCGACTGGAGCCCGCGTGGGCCGTGGTGGTCCTGGCGGCGCTGGTCTACTCCGGCGAACTGGTGCTGGCTGTTCCGGGCAAGAAGTTCGACGCCGCCGGCCTTCCCCAACTGGCCGGGACCGGCATCGAAGAACTGGAACAGTTCAAGCACATCGAACGCCCCAGGGACTGGAACCTGCCGGCGCTTAAAGCACTGTTCGAGCTGCTCGGGCTCACGCCGGGCATGGCGCAACTGGTTACTCAAAACAAAGACGAGCCGGTTGCCGAACTCCAAAAGGCCGTGACCGGCACGGTCAACCGCATCGCGCTGGCCATACAAAACCTGCGGGACGGGCCGGTCTTCTGGGGGCAACGGCTGTTTTCCGACCCGGAACTCACAGCCCGGAACTCGCAACTGGAAAAAACGAAGTCGTTCCTTGAATCTTTACAGGCGTTCAATTCACCGGGCAAACTGAAAAACTTCCGTTACGACGCCCCGGAGGTAAACGGCCACCGCGAGGGGCTCCGGACTCTGGAAGAGATCGAGTCCCTGCAGGAACTGGCGGCCGCCCTCGGGACCACGGCTGCGTACCTCTCCACAGCCGAAGCGGTCCTGCCCGCCGGGCACGAATGGAGCGGCAGGATGAAGACGGTGCGCGAGGATGTCCTCGGGCAGCTCAGCGATCCAGCCGGGCGCGGCGCGGCGGACTTCCGCCAGCAGACGCAGCGCGAGCTTACCGGCCTGAAAAAAGCGTACCTGCAGGCGTATCTCGACCTGCATACCAGGGCGCGGCTGGGCGTCAATGAGGACAAGCACAAGTCCCGGCTCATGAACGATGAGCGGCTGAAGGCGCTGCAGAAACTCTCCGCCATCGACATCATGCCCCGCCAGCAACTGACCGGTTTCCAAAACCGCCTGGCGGGCTTGAAGAGCTGCTTTACGCTTACCGAACGGGGATTGAACGCCTCGCCCGTGTGCCCGCACTGCGGGTTCCGGCCGGCGGACGAAATGGTCCAAAGTCCAATCAACGCCGCCTCCGTCTTGCAACAGCTTGATGAGCAGTTGGATAAGATGATCGCCGAATGGACTGCGGCGTTGCTTGCCAACCTGGAAGACCCGGCGACCAGAGGCAACCTGGACCTGCTCAAGCCAGAGCCGCGTAACCTCGTTGACAGCTTCATCAAGACGCGGGCTCTGCCGCAGGACCCCGGCCAGGACTTCATCCACGCCCTGCAGGAGGCCCTCTCCGGCCTGCTCAAGGTGACGGTCAAGACCGCCGGCCTGCGCGCCGGGCTGCTCAAGGGCGGTTCCCCCGCCACCCCGGCGGAGATGAAGAAGCGGTTTGAGGAATACCTGGACGAACTCACCAGGGGCAAGGAGCTTGAAAAAGTCCGGATTGTATTGGAATAGTCGTGGGTCACGGGTTACGAGTCACGGGTCGTGGGTCACGGGTTACGGGTCGTGGGTCAGGGGTGGAAGGAATGAAGATGGTGAAAATCAAGAGGTTCGAAGACATCGAAGCCTGGAAGAAGGCGCGGGAACTGACTCAGGAAATTTACGCCGTTTCCAATGAGGGATCGTTCGCGCGTGACTTCGGACTTCGCGACCAGATACGCCGTGCCGCCGTATCCGTCATATCCAATATCGCGGAAGGTTTCGAGCGCGGAGGCGATGTCGAGTTCAGGCGCTTCCTCTCCATTGCCAAGGGTTCGGCCGGTGAAGTGAAAGCGCAACTGTATGTAGCGCTTGATGCCGGGTTGATCAACCAAGACCAATTCGATTCACTCTATAGAATGGCAACCGAAGCAGGAAATCTCATTGGAGGCTTCATGCGGTACCTTACCAAGGGGGGCAGCTCATGACCAAAAAGAATGCACAACATTATCAGCAGACCTTATTTGAAATGGACCGGCCCACGACCCGCGACTCGGGACCTGTAACTTGCCTCGGCATGACGTTTCCGAACGACGAGGAGCGCCGGAAATATTTTCTGGAGAAGCTGCGCGAGAAGCTTCGCGACCCGGAGTTTCGCAAGATCGAGGGGTTCCCCATCGGCTCGGACGAGGACATCCTGGCCCTGTCCGACCCGCCGTATTACACCGCCTGTCCGAATCCGTTCGTCGCGGACTTCATCAAGCACTACGGCAGGCCGTATGATCCGGTAACGGACAACTACCGGCGCGAACCGTTTGCGGCGGATGTGAGCGAGGGCAAGAACGACCCGATCTACAACGCCCACTCGTATCACACCAAGGTGCCGCACAAGGCGATCATGCGCTACATCCTGCATTACACGGAACCCGGGGATGTGGTTTTCGACGGCTTCTGCGGGACGGGCATGACGGGGGTGGCGGCCCAACTGTGCGGCGATCGGAGAGCAGTGGAATCACTGGGATACCGGGTGGAAGACGACGGTACGGTTTACGCGCCGGAGCCGGATGAGAACGCCCACACGGTATGGAGGCCCTTCTCCAAGCTCGGGGCGCGCCGGGCTGTTTTGAACGACCTGTCGCCCGCCGCCACCTTCATTGCTTACAATTACAACACGCCGGTGGATGTGGCCGCCTTTGAAAAGGAGGCCGGGCGCATTCTACAGGAGGTGGAGGAAGAATGCGGCTGGATGTACGCCACCATCGTGAGTCACGGGTCAACGGGTCACGAGTCAACGGGTCACGGGTCAGCGGGTCACGGGTCGCTCGCACAAGAACTTGCCGCGGTCATCCGGAAGGCCACGACACCAGAGCAAATCAGAGACCGACTCGCGGCCTATGGCTCGCGACTCGGAACTATCAATTATACCGTCTGGTCGGATGTTTTTGTCTGCCCGGATTGAACGGGCGAAGTGATCTTCTGGGAAGCGGCGGTGGACAAGGGCGCCGGCAAAGTGCGCGACACGTTTTCCTGCCCCCATTGCCGGGCCCGCCTCACCAAGCGCACCATGGAACGCGCCTGGGTGACGCGGTTCGATCAGGCCGTCAACCAGACTGTGCGCCAGGCCAAACAGGTCCCCGTGCTCATCAACTACAGCGCGGGTAAAAAGCGGTACGAGAAAACGCCCGACGAATTCGACCTGGCGCTGATCGAAAAAATCGAAAGCAGCGAAATCCCTTGCTGGTTCCCGACCGACCGGATGCCGGAGGGGGAAGAGTCACGGCGCAACGATGACATAGGCCTCACCCATGTGCACCATTTTTATACGAAGCGGAATTTGTGGGTGCTGGGGGCGCTGTACCAAACTGCAAGAAACCCTTTGGATAAACTTCTGAATATCGTCATGTTTTTTGTCCAATACGCGTCCCTTGGATTTTCGAAAATCTCTAGATATGTGCCTACGCATTATTCTCAAGTCAACCAATATCTTAGCGGTACGCTTTACGTTGGTTCCCAACAAGTTGAGGTCTCGCCGGAATACATACTGAGGGGCAAGCTTCAACGGATGGTAAAACGTGAGCTGAGACGACCCGTAGCATCCCCGTTTTCGCTTTTTACAGCGGATCTAACATCATCGATGCATGAGACCGTTTTTGCTAACTACATCTTCACCGACCCGCCCTTCGGCGGCAATCTGATGTACTCCGAGCTAAACTTTCTCTGGGAAGCCTGGCTCAAGGTTTTTACTAACAATAAACCGGAAACCATAGAGAACAAAGTTCAAGGCAAAGGGCCTATGGAATACCAGCAGCTTATGACCCGCTGCTTCCAGGAATACTACCGCGTGCTTAAACCCGGCCGCTGGATGACGGTCGAATTCCACAATTCCCAGAACCGGGTATGGAATGCTATTCAGGAAGCGCTTCAAGCCGCAGGCTTTGTCGTCGCCGATGTTCGGACAATTGATAAAAAACAGGGTACTTTTAACCAAATGACCACGGCCGGTGCAGTAAAGCAAGACCTTGTTATCTCCGCCTACAAACCCAACGGCGGCCTTGAAGAGCGCTTCAAACTCGAAGCCGGCACGGAAAACGGCGTCTGGGACTTTGTCCGCACCCACTTACGGCAACTGCCTGTTGCCGTAGTCTCTGGTCCCAAGTCCAAAGTCTCAGGTCAGAACGACTTTGGACCAGGGACTTTGGACATTGGACTTCGTTTGGAAATCGTCGCCGAACGCTTAAACTACCTCCTCTTCGACCGCATGGTGGCCTTCCACGTCCAGCGCGGGATAATCGTTCCCCTGTCCGCCGCGGAATTTTACGCCGGGCTGGAGCAGCGCTTCCCGGTGCGCGACGGGATGTATTTCCTCCCCGGCCAGGTGGCCGAGTACGACAAGAAGCGCATGACCGTAAAAGAAGTGCTGCAGCTTTCACTCTTTGTCACCGACGAAGCTTCCGCCATCCAGTGGCTAAAAGCACAGCTCACCAGGAAGCCGCAGACCTTCCAGGAACTCCACCCGCAGTTCATTAAAGAGATCGGCGGCTGGCAGAAACACGAAAAACCCCTGGAGCTTTCGGTCCTGCTGGAGCAGAACTTCCTGCGCTACGACGGCAAGGGCGGGGTACCGGGCCAGATTCACGGCTACCTGTCCACCAACTTCAAGGAACTGCGCAACCTGCCCAAGGACGCCCCGGAGCTACAGCGCAAGGGAAAGGACCGCTGGTACGTACCCGATCCGAACAAAGCCGGCGACCTGGAAAAGCTGCGCGAGCGGGCCCTGCTGCGCGAGTTCGAGGAGTACCGTGAGTCCAAACAGAAGCGCCTGAAGGTATTCCGCCTGGAGGCCGTCCGCGCCGGGTTCAAGAAGGCGTGGCAGGAGCATGACTACACCACCATCATCGCCGTGGCCGGCAAGATTTCCGAAAACGTCCTTCAAGAAGATCCCAAGCTGCTGATGTGGTATGACCAGGCGCTGACGCGAATGGGGGAGGGCAGGTAACTATGTCAAGTCCTGAAGGAGAAAAGACAATAGAAAAAGGGGTCAGCAGTCCAGATTTATTATTGAGTCCTGCGGATGTGTGGGACCAGGATGCGGCTAAGCGTGCGTTGGATGAACTGTTTAATCTGACATACCAGTACCGTGCCAGCAAGGCGTACTACGATCTTATGCAGTTTATTGCTCGCTTCCGGTTCTACTCGCCATTTAACGCTATGTTGGTTCATGTTCAAATGCCGGGGGCAAAGTTTGTCGCGCCACCATATCGCTGGCTGCGTGATTATGGCCGCCGGGTTAAACCAGGCGCACGGCCGATGGTCATCCTTCAGCCGATGGGGCCGGTAATGTTCGTTTTTGATGTCTCCGATACCGAGGGCGAATTTCTGCCTCCGGAAGTGGAAAAGCCGTTTGAGGTCCGCAAAGGAAAGATTAATGACAATTTAATAAACATGACCATTGAAAATAGTAAGCGGGATGGTGTATTCATCCAAACTACTCGTATGGGTTCACAACAAGGTGGTTCGATACGAACTGCTAAACCAGGTAAAGAAATAAAATTTAGAAAGTCAAGTGTTCCCGTTCGCTACGAGTTAGAACTTGATCAAAAAGCTAGCAAGGAATCACGTTATGCATCCCTTGTCCACGAGTTGGCCCATCTTTATTGTGGACATTTAGGCACACCTAATGATAAGTGGTGGCGGGAACGGCGTGGTCTGAGTGAACAAGTCAGGGAATTTGAAGCAGAATCGGTGGCGTATATGGTCTGTGCCCGCTTGGGCATTGATAACCCATCCGAACAATACCTGGCTTGTTATGTCAGGGATGAAAAACAAGTGCCGTCGATTAGCCTCGAATGCGTAATGAAAGCGGCTGGTTTAATCGAAAGTATGGGTAGAGATAAATTGAAGCCAAGAGAATTGAAAAAGAGTAAAACCGGGCGATGATGAACTCTTCAATATAGTTTTGCAAATAAATGTCAGGTCATTCAAGGCGATATTATATGGGAGGTGGAAAAGGAGTTGGAATTGGCATTCAGAACGTTAACGCCCCTGTGGACAGGTGGTGTAGAAGCGGGCAAAATGGAACGTATCCACGAGACGGGCATCATTGGAAGTCTGCGCTGGTGGTTTGAAGTATTTATGCGTGGCTTCGGCGGGATGGTGAATGACCCTACTAAAGATGAACGCAGTGGCTTTGATTCCGAGAAATATAAGAAATCCCAAGCAACTGATGAACGTGCCCGCCTGCGTGATGCCGGCCTTTGTGATGTATCCCAGGTTTTCGGGGCTACGGGCTGGCGTCGTCGCTTCCGCCTGACAATCATCGATCAAACTCAACGGGATACTTCATTACCTACGCCGATCAGCGCCGATCGCACTAATTCGAGGACAAACAAAAAACCTACCTGGTGGTTCCCAGACCAGCCGCGATCCGGTAACCTGACCATTCAAATGCAAAGCCTGGATCGATATTTTCCTGCCGGGGTCATTGGTGGGTTGCTACAATTTGTGGCCGATTGGGCGGCCGTGGGAGCAAAAGCGCAAATGGGGTTTGGCGTGGTTGAACCGGTGAGCGGCCGGGTTGACACCCGCCCTCTTTACGACTGGCTTGTAGCTGCGGCCGGCAACCGCCAATACCCCAAACTGCCCAATCTGCCCAATCTGCAAAACATTTTTCTGGCCCGTATTCAACTGCAAAACGCTACGGATCAGAGCACTTTTAACCTCAAATACGATCTGCGCCAGCTCTTTGCCGGGCAGCAAAACACGAAGCTGCGCCATTTCATCATGGGTACGGTCGAGGACGGGAGGATGGCGGCCAAAGTCAAAATGTCCCGCCCTTACTGCGGTGGTTTGATGCGTATCTGGGGATGGATTCCGGACCAGGCGGATGTAGACAGTGATAAATGGGATCGGGAGAAAGTTGTAGATGCCATTTATAAACACTTGAGCACAAATTATACTTTGCAAGTGTGGCGTGAAATGAACTCGCCCAGGGACTCCGTTACGCCTAACAACGTCGATATTAAGGTATTTTCGCAGAGTCTACTGGGTCTGGGAGGTGAAGATGATGCAGCGCGACTACTATGCCTTCCGGCAAACAGGACTGACTAATGTTTTTAACGAACTTGAGCAAACAGCTATGGCGCTTAATCAGGCGAGAGAAATAAGAGACAAGGTTGCGTGCCGGCAGGCTGAGGATAGTATGACGAAGGCAGCACAGAGCGCAGTGGATATTGACCCCCACTTGGCCTATCTATGGTTTTGGAGCAAGCGCGCATCCGAGATTGCCAATTCAATCCGTGATGTTTGGCAGAAGAAGCTACAGACAACTACAATCCCAGATGCTTTTCACCTGTTCCCGGATATATCAGTTATCAAACAAATGCCGCTGCTCAGTTTTATGTTTCACATCCCCTTTAAGTTACAGAAACCCTATATCAGCAAGGATGAAAAAGACTTCTACCTTCT
>QZJY01000063.1 GCA_003597995.1 Dehalococcoidia bacterium | reverse complement strand
ATCTCTGGTTAAATACTGTTTAACCGTTTCAACCCCGAGCCTGTTAATGAGGTCAGCGCCCCGCTCCCCCGTCTTTCCCCGGCTCCCAATCAGCTCAAAGTAGTTATGAACAAATTTGACGCACTCTTCCTCTGAAAGGCGCTCGATTATTTTGACGCCAACGAATGGATTGACGCCCAGGCGCCCGCCGACATAAGCATCGTAACCCTTGAATCCATTCACCGCCGTTCCGATGAAACCTACATCGGACAAGACGCGGGCGACCACGCAGTCCTGGCTGCACCCGGCGATGCCGATTTTTATCTTGTGCAATATCTGGCTGCCGAAAAATTTTTCCAGTTTTTCCCCCAGGGATATGCTGTTGACCACTGCTTTGGGGCAAATCTTATCTTCGTAGCATACATTTAGGTTTCTGACCCGCGGCCCGCAACGGTCCAATTCCATTTCAACTTCACCCAGTTCGTGTTTCACAGCATCGATGTCATTCAGCTCGATGTACGGAATGATAGGCGTTTGCCGGGTTGAAAAGAGCAGAAAACCCCTGGCATAACGGTCGGTAATATCGGCTAGCCGGCGTAACTGGTTTGAGTTCAGGTTGCAGCAGGCAGTCTTGACCCAGACGGAAAACAGGTTGTCTTTCAGCGCAATTACGCCGACTCGCCTGAGTGCTTCAATATCCACTGTTGAGCCTTGCATATCGTCCTCCTCATAACATAACCCCGGACAGACTGAACTGCCTGATGACCTAGTATTCTTGACTATTATGATAGACTTTGAGCACGCAATATTCCTTACTAATATTATTTATTTAGTGTACTATCAGAATTGGTTGATTATAGTGGAAGGCAAAATGGTTGTCAAGGGCGTTGTAAGTTTTCCACTTTGAGCAAACTGGATATGCGTCAGGCAATCAGGCATTTCTCACCGGCAGATTTTTGTCCTCTGTTGCTCATGCTGCTACACTATATTCAACATTCACGTTTGAAAACTATCTTTCCAAAGGAGAGTTCTTATGCCTTCACCAGCCAGAAGAATATGGCTCTTGCTCGTGGCCACCGTCTTAATCCTGTCGGTGCTGTACTTGGGTTACAACCTTGGACTATCAGCCTCCCCTTCCGACAAAAATCTGGCGACTATCGAGGAAGCCTGGAAGATTATCCACAGGGACTATGTTGACCTCTCCAAAATAGATTCCACCGCCCTCAGCCAGGCAGCTGTCCAGGCCATGATGGATACGCTCGACGACCCGCACTCGGGCTATTTTAACGCCCAGGTATACCAGCATGTGCAGAACAATCTGGCCGGCCAGTACGGAGGCATAGGCGCTTCAGTCAGCAAAACCGACGGGCAGATTACCATTGTTTCCGTCAATCCGGATTCCCCGGCGGAACGAGCCGGGCTCAAAGCCGGAGATGCCATTCTCGAAATCGACGGTGTCTCCACATCCGGTATGGGCGTAGCCGAAACGGTAGCGAAGGTGCAGGGCCCCGCAGGTACGCAGGTAACGCTGCTGGTGCAACACCAGGGCGAGACCGCCACGACGCTGCTTACCATCACGCGCGGCAATATCAAGCTTGTCAGCGTCCGCTTCAAGATGATGGGGGACATCGCTTATATCAACATCTCGGAGTTTACCAACAACACCAACGACGAACTGACGGACGTTTTTCAGGAGATGACTACCAGCGGGGCTAAAGGCATAGTGCTGGACCTGCGCGACAATCCCGGCGGGCCGGAGCAAGTAGTGGTGGATGTGGCCAGCCGCTTTATCACCAAGGGTACCATCCTCACCGTCAGGTACAACGACGGCTCCGAGGACGTGGTAAAGGCGACTTTGCAGGCGCCTACAACCGACTTGCCGGTGGTGGTGCTGGTAAACGCCAACAGCGCCAGCGCCAGCGAGGTGCTTAGCGGAGCTCTGCAGGACTATGGCCTTGCCGTTGTGGCCGGGGAAGTAACCTACGGCAAGGGGAGCGTCAACCAGTTTGAAGTGCTGCCTGATGGTTCTGCCATTTACATCACCATTGCCCGCTGGCTCACACCCAACGGCCATCTCATCGAGGGGAAGGGTATTACGCCGGATTTTCCCCTCGATTCCTCGATAGACCAGATACAGTGGGCCATAGACTATCTGCACGGAAAATCCTAAACGTCAGATTGGGAGCAAAATCAATTAGAGGGGTGTGGCGAGCATCCCCTGTTTTATTTGACCACCCAGCCTGCATAACCTATAATCCTTATTCAGATTTAGCATGGATATCAGACAGCAAATCGCAGATTTACGGGAGAAGGCGCTGAGAGAGTTGGCGACTGTCAATCTATCCTCAGAACTCGAAGGCTGGCGCGTGCGCTATCTGGGCAAGAAGAGCCAGCTCACCGAGATTTTACGCGGGTTGTCCGCCCGCTCTATCGAAGAGCGCAAAGAGGCTGGCGCGCTCAGCAACACCCTCAAGATAGAGCTTGAGTCCGCCTTCAAGATAAAAGAAGAATCGCTGCGCGAGAGCGAAATGACCTCGGCAGGCTCGAAAGACGCCATAGATATATCCCTACCGGGACGGCCGTTCCCGCGCGGTCGCCTGCACCCTGTCAGCCAGGCGCTCGGCGAGATATCAAGCATCTTCACCGCCATGGGTTTCCAGGTGCTGGAAGGCCCCGAGGTGGAGTGGGACTATTACAACTTCGACATGCTCAACATGCCTAAAGAGCATCCGGCCCGCGCCGCCACCGATACCTTCTGGATAGACGCGCCGCCTAATGATAAAGGCTGGCAGATGCTGCTGCGCACGCACACCTCGCCCATGCAGGTGCGCACTATGGAAAAGGTTAAGCCCCCCATACGCATCGTGGTACCGGGCATCGTGCACCGCTACGAAGCCACCGACGCCACCCACCTCTCCATGTTCTCTCAAATCGAGGGACTGGCGGTGGATGAGGGCATCGGTATGGCCGACCTCAAAGGCACGCTGCACGAGTTCGCCCGCCGCTTCTTCGGCCCGGATAGAAGGGTGCGCTTCCGCTGCGACTTCTTCCCCTACGTGGAACCCGGCGCCGAGATGGCCGTGGAGTGCGCCGTGTGCCGCGGCGAGGGATGCAAGCTCTGCGGGGGCAGCGGCTGGATAGAGGTGCTGGGTTCCGGCATGGTGCACCCGAGCGTGCTGGAAGGCGTGGGTATCGACTCCAAGAAGTACTCCGGCTTCGCTTTCGGCATGGGCATCGAGCGCATACCGTTGCTGCGCTACGGTATAGAGGACATACGGCTTTTCTACGGAAGCGACCTGCGCTTCCTGAGGCAGTTTTAGATGAAGTGCTCGCTCAAGTGGCTCCGGCAGTACGTTGACATAACCCTCTCACCGGAGGAGCTGGCGAAGCGCATGACGCTGGCCGGCACCGAGGTGTCTCGTATCGAGGTCATCGGAGGCTGGGAGAACGTTTACATCGGCCAGATTGCCGCTGTCAACCCGCACCCCAACGCCGACCGCCTCAGGCTGGC
Organism: Dehalococcoidia bacterium; assembly: GCA_003597995.1. NCBI lineage: Bacteria > Bacillati > Chloroflexota > Dehalococcoidia > Dehalococcoidia bacterium. The sequence continues at coordinate 11,569 of QZJY01000063.1, read as the reverse complement.
GACCGTCAGCCTGGGCGGGGAGCAGGTGACGGTCGTGTGTGGAGCGCCGAACCTGGTTATCGGTGACAAAATTGCCTTCGCAAAAACCGGTGCCAACCTCATTGACGGCCACAACGGCGAGAAGATTACGCTCAAACCCTCGAAGATACGCGGCGTGCTGTCCGAGGGCATGGTTTGCTCCGAGATGGAGCTGGGCCTCTCGAAGAGCCACGAGGGCATCCTCGTCCTGCCCCCTGACGCTCCGCTGGGCGGCAAACTCGCCGATTATATGGGCGATGTGGTATTCGACCTGGAGGTGACGCCCAACCGCCCCGACATGCTCTCTATCCTGGGCATCGCCCACGAGGTGGCGGCGCTTATCGGAGCCGCCGTGCGCGAGCCGAACCTGGATTATATGTTCGCCGGGCGCTCCATCGACGAGAGCGTCTCGGTGGAGATAGCCGACGCCGAGTTGTGCCCGCGCTACTGCGCGGCTCTGGTCACCGACGTCAAGATCGGTGAGTCGCCGAGCTGGCTCAAGGAGGCGCTCACCGCCTCCGGCGTGCGCTGCATCAACAACGTGGTGGATATCACCAACTTTGTCATGCTGGAGTACGGCCAGCCGTTGCACGCCTTCGATTACAACCGGATAGGCTGTTCGAAAATCATCATACGCCGAGCCGTTGAGGGCGAGGTACTTGCCACGCTCGACGGAATTGAGCGCAAGCTGACCGCCGATACGCTTGTCATCACCGATCCCAATCATGCCATTGCCGTTGCCGGCGTCATGGGCGGAGCTACCAGCGAGGTCACTCCCGCCACGACTTCAATCCTGCTGGAAGCGGCCAGTTTCAAGCCGGCCAGCGTACACAACACCGCTGTGCGCCTCAAGCTGCAAAGCGAAGCCAGCGCCCGCTTCGAGCGGGGCATCCGGGCGGAGCTTACTCTCCCCGCCGCCCGCCGCGCCGTGCAGCTCATGGTGGAGTTGTGCGGGGGTAAAGCGGCCGAGGGCATTATCGACCACTATCCCGGCCGCAAGGAACCCGCACCCGTTGCCCTCACCACCGCCGAGGTAAAGCGCATCCTGGGGCTGGAAGTCTCTCCGGCGCAGATAGAAAAGACGCTCGTGTCGCTCGGCTGTGCAGTCGCTCGACGCTCCGAGCACGAGTTTGCCGTGACCGCCCCCTACTGGCGCAGTGACCTGCGTCTGGATGCTGACTTCATCGAAGACATCGCCCGCATTATGGGCTACGAACATATCCCCGAAAGGTTGCTCTCGGGTACCATGCCGCGCCAGAACCCCAACCCCATGCTGGGCCTGCGCGCGAAGATACGCCAGCAGCTTTCCGGTTTCGGCTTCCAGGAGATAATCACCTACGCCTTGACCGACCGCCCGACGCTGGAAAAAGGGCTCAACACCCCCCTCGCTGTTGACCCACTGCGGGTGGCGCACCCCATGAGCAGCGAGCAGGAGTGCCTGCGCACCAGCCTGCGCGGCAACGTGCTGGCGGCGCTCTCGTCCAACATACGGCGCGAAGAAGGCGCAATACTCCTTTTTGAGACCGGGCATATCTATCTGCCGCGTCCCAATGACTTACCGACAGAACCTGAGATGCTCTGCGGCGTGCTCACGGCGACAAGCGCCGCTAAAGTATGGCAGGGGCGCAAGGAGCCGGTGGACTTCTTCGACGCCAAGGGGGCTGTAGAGGGCTTGATGGCCGCGCTTGGCGTGAGCGTCAGCTTTAACGAAAGTACGGATGCCGGCTTGCGCACAGGCAGGCAGGCGGCAATCATGGCCGGCAACACTCAGATCGGCGTGCTGGGCGAGTTACACCCGAAGGTGGCGCAGGCGTTCGAACTGCCCGTTGGAACGTACCTCTTCGAGATAAACTCAGATACGCTTATGCCCTACACTCTAGAGGCGGCGCATTACGAGCCGCTGCCGCGTTTCCCGGCCGTCATGCGCGACCTGGCGCTGGTGCTGGACGAGGCGGTCAGCCACAAGCAAGTAATGGATGTTATCAGCGGCTTCTCGCTGGTTAAGAAAGCCGTGCTGTTCGACGTGTATTCAGGCAAGCAGGTGGCGGCGGGCAAGAAGTCGCTGGCCTACAGCCTGACCTTCCAGTCACCCGACCATACCCTCACCGACGCCGAGGTGGACAAAGTCCTCGAAGCCATACTCAAGAAGCTGCAAACCGAGCTTGGGGCGGCGCTGAGGGCGTAACTCCCCTCGTCGTTGCGAGACTGCCACGCAGTCGAAGCAATCTCTATGAATCCATTTCTCCCTTGATGTGAGAGGAAACAACGATGGGCGAGGCATGCCTCGCCCCTACACGACCTCGACGGGAGAGGATCCTCATTATTTCCCCATTTGGAAAAGGGGGATTCAGGGGGATTCTTATTGTACACAAACTCTCAAATCCCTCTTAATCTCCCCTTAAGAAGGGGAGAGACGGGTTGAGAAAAAGATTTTCCACTGATTCGTTTTCGTTTTAAACCCCTATTTTCGGAAACGACTATGCTCAAAATTAGCTTTGGCTGTGAGTGGCCGTCGTACCGTTGGAACGACGATTCGTTTTTGTTTCCCGGTAAAATATTTTTTTGGGAAACAAACCCTTTTACTCAGGCATAATTTACGCATGGGGAATTGTTTTTTGTTTTCGCACGTCAGGCGTGAGGTTTTGCCTCTTTTTGCGCAATTCGGCTCTTTTTTGCCCGTATTCAATTGGTAATTGCGGGGAGGGTATTTTTCACATCCGCTGTAGGTATTACAGAATGTTAGCACAAAAAATTGGGGGTGGCGAGGGGGTTTTGTCGCGGGTTGGAACGTGTTGTCATTCCGGAGGCCATAAAGGATGGCCGAAGAATCTGAGGAAGGGTGTTTATACCCATCCCGCCAGATGCTTCGCCCGCTTCCAGCGGACTCCAGCATGACAAGTGGGGGTTACCCCTCCAGCAGTGCTTTGACCTTTGTGATGGCCTCCCCCAACCCCACCAGTTCCGCCTTTTTCTCTTTTTGTCATTCCGGAGGCCATAATGGATGGCCGAAGAATCTGGGGTGGGGACATCTCCCCTTCCCACCAGATGCTTCGTCCGCCTCAGGCGGACTCCAGCATGACAAGGGGGTTATCCCTCCAGTAGCGCCTTGACTCTGGCTATCGCCTCCCCCAGCCCCACCAGCTCCGCCTTCTTCTCGCTGCGCAGTTTTACTTCCACGCTGCCCTTTTCCAGGCTGCGCGGGCTGACGGTGATGCGCACGGGGATGCCCAGCAGGTCGGCATCGTTGAATTTCACGCCGGGCGACTCGGTCCTGTCGTCGTAAAGCACCTCGATGCCCATACCGCTCAGTTCGTTATACAAGCTGTCCGCCTGCTTGACCACCTCGGCGTTGTCCATATACAGCGGGCAGAGATAAATCTGGAAAGGCGCGACCGATTTCGGCCAGATGATGCCTTTATCGTCGTGGTTGAGCTCGATGACGGCCGCCATCAGCCGCCCGATGCCTATGCCATAGCAGCCCATGATGATGGGGTGTGAAGCGCCGCTCTCGTCCACGAAAGTGGCCCCCAGCTTGTCGCTGATGGATGTGCCCAGCTTGAAGACGTGGCCTACCTCCATACCGCGCACGCTGCGTAAAGCGCCCCCGCAGGCGGGGCAGGCATCTCCAGGCCGCGCCTTGGATATATCGGCCACGATTTCGCTCTTGAAGTCGCGCGGGTAGTTGACGTTCCTCAGGTGTCTGCCCTGCTTGTTGGCTCCCGCCACGAAGTTGGCGCCGGAGCTTACCGACTCGTCGGCCACCACGCGCAAGCCCAGGATGCCCACGGGCGAGGCCGAGCCGGGCACGATACCTTTGGCCCTGACCTCCGCATCCGTCGCCAGGCGCAGGTCGGCGGCGCGCAGCACCTTCTTGAGCTTGACCTCGTTGACCTCCAGGTCGCCGCGGATGATGGCGAAGACCAGCCCGCCGTCGGCGCTGTAGAAGACCGCCTTGAGCGTCTGCGCGGGCTTGACCTTAAGGAAGGCCGCCACGTCCTCGATGGTCTCCTTGCCGGGTGTGGCTACCTCTTCCATGTCGAGGGCGGGGTTGCACTCCGCCTTAGGCTTGACACTCACGGCCTTCTCCACGTTGGCACCCAGCCCGCAGGCGTCGCAGAGTATTATTTCGTCCTCGCCAATCTCGGTGACGGCCATGAACTCCTGTGAGTCCTTGCCGCCGATGGCTCCTGAGTCAGCCTCGATGAGTATGGCAGGCAGGCCGCAGCGTTTGAAGATGTTTTTATACGCCTGCACCATCTTCTTGTAGATGACGTCCAGACCCTCTTCCGACGCGTCGAAGCTGTAGGCGTCCTTCATGGTAAACTCGCGCACGCGGATGAGGCCGCCGCGAGGGCGGGGTTCGTCGCGCATCTTGGTCTGTATCTGATAGAGGGTGAAGGGCAGGTCGCGGTAGCTCTGCACGTTGCGGGATGCCATGTCGGTGACCACCTCTTCGTGGGTGGGGCCCAGCACCAGCTCGCGTTCCTTGCGGTCCGAAAGGTGAAAGAGCGTCTGCCCCATAGCCACGTCGCGCCCCGACTTCTGCCACAGCTCCACCGGCTGAAGCGAGGGCATCTGCACCTCCTGGGCGCCGGTCTGGTTCATCTCGTCGCGCACGATGTTCTCGATTTTGCGCAGAGTGCGCAGGGCGAGGGGCATATAGGAATACACGCCCGCCACGAGTTGGCTTATCATGCCGGCGCGGAGCAGCAGGCGGTGGCTTTCGGTATCGGCCTCCGAGGGGATTTCACGCAGTCTTTTGCCGAAGAGTTGAGAGATACGCATAGTTATTTAAATTCCTTCCTGGAGTGTTAAAGAATTAAAGCACATCGCAGGGATTTGTGCTAGTGGGTTGAGCTTTGATCTTCACTATCACCCTCACTTACATCTCTCCCCTCAAGGGAGAGAAAAAGGAATGAGATTGCCGAAGGGGTGAGGTTGAAAGTTGACACTTTACCCCTCGTCTTCAAGGAAACGGCCAATGCTGAACTTGAGGCCGAGCCGACGCTGGCGCAGACGGTAGGGGCAAGGTGATAAAATACGAAATTCTAAACCTAAACCTAAACCCTAAATCCTAAATGAGGCACTGTTTTTTGGGGCTGAATATTGCAGTCAAAGAATGGGAAACGATGTGCTGTTATGGCACGTTTGGGACTTGCCAAAATAAGTTTTTAGTACCTTGAATTCCAATTTCAGTAGCGTATAATGGACACAATCACAACTTGGCAGTTTCAAAAAGGGTGCGGAAGAATGATATATTGCGCAAAATGTGGGAAATCTCGGCTGAATAGAGAAATGCAACAATCTGTTTCGATGGAGAATTGGAATGAGTATTGTTAACAAGTTCCGGAATGCATCTGGCACGGGGATCGGTTGTTTAGGGCAAATTATTTGGTTTATAGGTGGTGCTATCTCTGTTGTTTGGACTTTATATGTATTGTTCTATATGTTTGGTATTTGGACTATTTTTGTTGGTTTGTTATTCGCTCCAATTACTTATGTAGCTTCAATATTGATTGTTTGGTTTACTACAGGAGTATTCCCTGTACTTTTATTAATTCCGTGGGGTTTATCGATTGTGGGATTAATCTTGATGGGTATAGGTGGTTCCGTTAAGGGGGAGTAACAAGGTGGTGGGCTGTATAGCACAGCGGCTTCCGCTAAGAGTTGCTTGCAGTTCGATTTGAGTCGTTACTCGCACTTTTATAAAAGGGTAGCGAGGAGATAGAAATATGAACTGGTTTGAGAAACACCTCAATTGGACATGGATATTTGGGTTGCTAGCTTTCTACCTTTTTCAAGTTGTAGTAGGGTTTGGTTATGGGTATGTCAATTCTTCTTCGGTGGCGAATATGACGCAAACCGAGTTGGACACTCTAGGCTATGGAATTTGGTTATTAGCTATTATTGCTGTTTATGTCCCTATCACAGCTTGGGTTCTCCGTAAGAAAGGAAGAAGTTTGGCGTGGATTCTGCTATCAGGATTCTTCTTTTTGCCTCTTTGGATTGGAAATAAGCGGCAGTCTATAGTTACTCAGGGAACTTCAGCACAAGGCAACTTTTGTTACAACTGTGGCACTAGGTTAAATGCCGGGATGACATTTTGCCCAAATTGCGGCAGGAAATTAGCTTAGCTGACACTCAAAAGTGTCTATAAATACTGTATCACTGTAGCGTTCACGTTAATTGGCATCGGTTGTAGAAGTAGGCGGTTCCTGGCGCTTGTTTTGCAGCATCGCCAGCATCAGGAAACCAGCCGGGGCCAGCAGGCCGAAAACCATCCATATCCAGTGACGGCCTTTGAGCCTGGCCCACAGGTAGCAGCCGTAGACTGACATGCACGTTGACACCACCAGCATGGAGTAAGCCAGTGCCAGTTGCTCCGGCAGTAGCGAAAGGTAGCCGATGGACGTCCCGACTAAAAGCAGTATCGTCCTGAGCCTGCTGATGCTGGATATGCTGAGTTCTTTTTCGTCCATAGGTTTGAGAGTCCCGCGTTACTTGTTTATGACGAAAGTCTTCAGGACCGCATTATCCGGACTTCTGAATGTAACATCGCACTGGTTGCCGCTGATGCTCACGTCAACGAAGCCATAGGCTCCGTTTAGATACCATAAACTTGCCGGCGAGATATAGGTGCGCGGGCTGTCCGGCAGGCCGCCGAAAGCCCCAGCTATGGCATAAGTCACGCCGTTATGCTCGAGCAGCTCCATCTGATGATCGTGGCCGGAAAGCACCAGGTTCACTTTATACTTTTCAAATAGCGGCGTCAGGGCGTCGATGGTCTCAGGATTGTCGTACCACTGCCAGCCATCATCGAAAGAACCGGAGGCATAATAAAAGCCGTGACTCACCACGATCTTCCAGTCGCCCGCCGGAATGTCCTTGAGTTGTGCGTCCAGCCACATGACTTGTGCCGCTGAGAAGCTCTCGGCGCTCCATTCGATGTCGAGCACCAGGAAATGCACCTTGCCGGCGTCTATCCTGTACCACAGCCGCGAGCCGGTCCGGAGGTCCATGCCGGCGGGATAGGCATAATTCTGGTAACGGCCGAACCCGGCAAAGAGCGATTCGTGGTTGCCCAGAGTGAACCTGGTGGGAATCACAGACGTAGTTGAGGAAAACGCCCGGAAAGCCTCGCCCCATTGACTGGCGCTGAAACCGTGCTCCACCAGGTCGCCGCCGTTGAAAAACAGATTATATCCATTCGCCGGGTCGGCTATTGCGGCCAGCATTTTCGCCGTCAGGTCGGTGCGGTTGTCGCCCGCGCCGAAATGGGTATCGCTGCTCATGGCGAAGCGCAGCGCTCCGTCGGTGGAGGGGGTGTTAAAGGTGTAAGCCGGTCCATTGTTGACGCTGTAAGTATAGGTACTCGCAGGTTGCAGGTCGCGCAGCATGAAAACGTGCTGTCTGGAAGCATTTTCCTCGCTGAGCGTGGACTGGCTGCCTGCCTTGCCCCAGGTGAGTGTGTTTTTGCTCTCCGCTGTGGTATTGAAAACTACCGCCAGGTTGGGGATGCCGTTTGCACCGGCGCCGTCCGCCATTAAAAGCTGGGGAGGCGTGTCGCCGATGCTGCCGGAAAAGGCGCCATTGGCATAGGCGAAGGCCAGAGGCGGGCCGATGATGCCCGGCACCGATAAAACGAGGAGCAACGCCGTAAGCAATCGCAGGCTGAGTGGTTTGAGCCTCATTTTGAGTCCGAGATAAAGCAGCGAAAAGAGCAGCAGGATGAGGCCGAAACCGCCGAAATAGAGGAATAAAGAGTGGAACTGGCCGTTGACGCGGAACAACCCGATGGTGCCGTGCAGGCGGAAGGCCCAGGCCAGGAAAAGGGCGATGAGCAGCGTGCCGGTAAGGGTCAAAATGGCGGGAAGGGATTTTTTCATATTGTTACGACCTCAAAGTAGATTTTGCGAGTCCGGGCCTATCTTTTGAGCACCACCAGTATCAGGGCAAGCAAGCCGACGACGGCTCCCAGCCCCACCAGCGCCAGTCCCGTGTATATCATCTGCGAGGCGGATTTGACACGGTTCTCAGGCTGTAGCAAATTACGCCCCTGGGTTATGAAGTTAAAGCCCAGCAGGGCGATGATAAACCCCTGCCCTAATATGATGACATAGTACAGCGATTGTGCAGACATATTAGTGCCCTTTACCTTGTCATTTTTTTTGTAAAGGTTACCAGGAATAGTGCCATCATGAATACGCCAAGAAATGCCTCGGCAACTCCCATTCCCTTAGCCCAGCCAGTCGGTTCTGGTGCCCAATTACCGTAACCCACTGCCGTAAATGACACAGCGCTGTAATAAAGCTTGTCTCCAAAAGAAGAAGTATCAAATGAGCCCCATAGATGAAAGGCTATTGCCAAACCAAGTATCAGCACTACTGCCGAAACTACGACCCTTTCGGGTTTCTCACCGTATCCACATAGTATTGATACGAGCTTTGAAAAGCATCTGTTTAAGGGGTTTGGCCACCATTTAGTTGCCTTTCTGTTAGCAGTCATTTCTCTGAAGAAAAATTTACCTGCTGTGTCATATATGCCGGCATTGGTATACCATTGTTTCAACTGCCGGTAGGTATTGGCGGCTCTGTCGAACCGTTCGCTTATCTCCTCGCCCAGAATAAAGTTACCCCAATTGGCTTGCTCTAATCTGGTTTCTGGTGAGAGTTTAGCTCTCCATAAATAAGCTCCCTCTAGGTGGGCGTCCACTAGATAAGTCCCTTCCAGGTGGGCCATATCTAAGTTGGCGTTCTCAAGGTGGGCTCCCCCCATAAAAGCCTCTTCAAGGTGGGCTATCTCTAAATTTGCCTTCTCAAGATGAGTGTTCTCTAAACATGCGTTCTCAAGACGTGCGTTTAATAGATAAGCCCTCTCTAGGTGGCTGTGGTTAAAATTAGCTTCCTTAAGGTGAGCACGCTGTAAGATGATACCTTGGAGTTCAATTGCATAGAGGCTGCAACTTTCTTCAAACCATTTTTCCGAAAGGTCAAGTCCATTGGCTGTACCGCTATTTTCCTCTATTAGCCTGAGCACATCTTCACGGGTATAGGGGTTTTGCTCTGTTCCATCTCCCATATTTAAAACCTTTCTATTTCGCGCATCAGTGTTTCCAGTATATCGGCCTCCTCAAGCGTGGCCACCTGCTCGCCCTTCTTGAACAGCACGGCCTTGCCCTTGCCGCAGGCCACGCCGATGTCGGCGTCTTTGGCCTCGCCGGGGCCGTTGACCACGCAGCCCATGACGGCCACGCGGATGGGCTTCTTAATCGTCTGGAGCGCCTGCTCCACTTTCCCCGCCAGGTCTATGACATCCACCTCGCAGCGCCCGCAGGTGGGGCAGCTTATCAGCACCGGGCCGTGCTGCCTGAGGTCCAGACTCTTGAGGATTTCGTAGCCTGTGATAACCTCCTCGCGAGGGTGGGTGGTGAGCGAAACGCGGATAGTATCGCCAAGCCCCAGATACAGCAGTGTGCCGATGCCGGCGGCGCTCCTGATGATGCCCGTCCTGGGCGTGCCCGCCTCGGTTATGCCGAGGTGCAACGGATAAGGAATTTTAGTCGCGATGTCTGTATAGGCCTCAATGGTGGTGGGCACGTCGAAAGCCTTCAGCGAGACCTTTATCAGGTCGAAGTCCAGGTCTTCGAGCAACTTGATGTGGTGCAGGGCAGCCTCGACCATGCGCTGCGGGATGGTGAGGTCAATCCTTTCCGTTTTCGGCAGAGAGCCCGCGTTGACGCCGATGCGGATGGGCACCTGCCTCGCTTTAGCTGCTTTGACGATGGCAACCACCCTGTCCGGCTCCGAAATGTTGCCGGGGTTGAGCCGCAGGCCGTCCACTCCTGCCTCCAGCGATGCGAGTGCTAGACGGTAGTCGAAATGGATGTCGGCAATGAGTGGAATGCCGATGCCTCGTTTGATGGCTGGCAGCGCTTCGGCAGCCTGCAAGTCCGGTACGGCCACGCGGATTATCTCGCAGCCGTATTCCTCCAGCTCTTTTATCTGGCGGATGGTGGCAGAAGCGTCGCGCGTGTCGGTCTTGGTCATGGACTGCACGCTGACGGGCGCGCCTCCACCCACGGTCACGCTGCCGATATGGATGGCCTTAGATACTCGTCGCGGATACATGACTAGGGGCTGCCTCCGCTCACGATACGCACAATATCCTGGTACGTCACGATCAGAGCTAATCCTATGAGCAATACGAAGCCGATGAAGTGCACCATGCCCTCGGTCTTGGGCGAGACGCGCTTGCCGCGCCTGACCCACTCCAGGAAGACGAAGGCCAGGCGCCCGCCGTCGAGGGCGGGGAGGGGTAAGAGGTTCATAATGGCCACGCTCAGGCTGAGGAAGCCGGTGAACTCCAGCAGCGGACTTATGCCGGCCTGCGCTGCCTCTCCGGTAAGCTGGGCGATACCCACCGGGCCGGTAAGCTGCATGGAGCTGGTACCCACGAACAGGCTTAGTATGGCGTTTTTAAACAGCACCATTGTCTGGAAAGTCTCGTTGACTCCCAGTGAAATGCTCCTGAAAAATGGCTCGCCCTTTTTCGAGACAACCGGGTTTTCGAGCAGCGTGGAAATGCCGACCGCTCCCTGCCCTTCCGGCGGTTTCCAGCGCGGCACCAGGGTGACGGTCTCAACTGTGCTCTGGGGCGTCTGCACCACCAGCGTTGTTTCTTTCCCCAGGTTCATCGTAATGTAGCGTGAGAGGTCGGCGTTGTTCTGGATTGCTTTGCCGTTGACCGATATTATGATATCGCCTGCCGTTATTCCCGCTGCTTCGGCGGGAGATGAGGTCGCGACCTCCTGCACAGTTACCTGCCCGCTAACCATATTGTGGGGCACCATGTAGGCCACGGAAAAGAGTATAAAAGGCAGCAACGCGTTGATGATAGCCCCGGCGCTCAGCACCAGCGCCCGCGTGGCGCGGCTCTTGGAGGCCAGACTGCGTGGGGATGAGGGGTCTTCTTCGCCAACCATCTTGGTAAAGCCTCCGAAGAACAGCCAGTTGACGGAATAGACAGTCTCGCCGCGCTTGATGCCGAAGATGCGCGGGGGATAGCCCAATCCGAACTCCTCGACCTTGACGCCGGAAAGCTTGGCGGTGATGAAATGCCCGAACTCGTGCGCCAGTATGATGCCCGTGAATACCAGAATAAAAGAGACGATGGTGGTGACTAGCAATGCAATCTCTCCTGTCTTACAGCTTCTTTGATAGCTTCACGCGCCCCGGCGTCGGCCTTTAGGATGTCTGCGATAGTCGGACGAGCGATGTTCGAGTGTTTTGCTAGTATGTCGTCAATGAGCATCGCGACGTCGTTAAATTTTATGCGTCCCTCCAGGAACATCTCCACAGCCACCTCGTCGGCGGCGCACAAAGCGGCGGGATACGTGCCGCCCTTTTTACCGGCTTCGATGGCCAGACGCAGGCAGGGGAATTTATCATAGTCCGGTTTTTCGAAATCGAAGCGGCTAATGCGGGTGAAATCGAGTTTGGGAAGCTCGTCGTTGCCCCACCTCTCCGGGTGGCTCAGCGCATACTGGATAGGC
>QZJY01000062.1 GCA_003597995.1 Dehalococcoidia bacterium | reverse complement strand
TTTTTTCAGCATCAGCGGTTTGTGCGGGTACATCATCAGTATCGCTTTGTCCTGCGGCAGCCGCATGATCTCGTCGTCGGTCAGCAAATATCGTTGCCTGGTGGAGCGCGCTATTTCAGTACGCTCGAATAAGTGTTGGAGTTGCTTGATCTCTTTCCTTTTCCTGCTTTCAACATCCACCGTCGCGACGCCGAGTATCTCTTTGATATATTTCGTCGTTACTATGTCGTTCGCGCCAAGCAGCAGTTTGCTGGCGCAGTTGCCGATTATGCTTGACCACACGTCGCCCGGGTACCGGCTCTGAATCTGGCTGACGCTCTGCAGTATAAGCGAACAGAAGATGCCGCGGCTCCTTATGGTGGAGATCTTCTTATCGAAGTCGGGCAGGGCGCCGATGTTGTAGGCTAAGCATCCAGCGCCTTGCCGCATTGCTGCGGCAGGTTTCCGGGTACTCGCCCCCGAACCGTACGTACACCTCTCGATGTATACGGCTCTCCGCTTACTCATGACCTACAGAATGTATGGATTGGTGACATTATTCGCAAACGATCAATGTTTTGCGGCGCTTTTTCAGCATGATACGTTCCCACCGGCCACCTGGCGCTCACTGACCTGAGTATCTTCCTTACCGTAAAGCTCGCACCTGGCCGCCTTCATGCGTAAGAACAGCTCCCCGGGCTTGTGCTTGACTGTGTATTCCGGCTTGGAGTCCACGTCCGCACCTAGGGGTACCTTTACACGAGGGAATCCGCCCCTGTAGAAGGTAGCCACTCGGGGATCGGCCTTGGTAATGTAATCTACACTGAATACGCCACTGCGCGTATACTTCATTTTGGCCTTTGCAACAGTAGTATGAAACTTACCCGCAAAGGTCTTGTACATGCTGTATTCCATGACGTAGTAGAACTTATTCAACACGGAGGCGTTATTAGCCAACCGGTAATAGTTATACAGGCCACGGATTTGCGCGTTATACATCAATACGATTTCACGTGGTTCCAACCCCATGAAGTCATCCCGTTGCAGCGGTTTCCACTTTTCCTTGCCATGTTCATCCGCCGTGATTTTAAGTACACCATATTCCAGCAGCTTTCCGACCCATTTTTCCTTGGGAACGAATAGCTTGACCCGATTGGAGTGGACCCGGACTTGCCCTTTGGATGTCTGCTTTGTAGCAGTGTTCTGGCATATGGTGACTTCATACCCCAGGAACCGCGCTTTATCCTGTCCGCGGGTAACCAACGTCTTTTCCGGGGACATGGTAAGTTTTAGCTTTTCGGAGAGAAACCGGCCAATATCGGCCTTGACCGTCTCCGCATCGGCTTTACTGCCGATCACACCCACAAGAAAGTCGTCACAGTACCGCACGTATTGGATTCGACGATAGTTTTCATCCATAGGGTCTTTGGCAGGATATTGCTGGAACTGCTTGCGTAGAGCTTTGATTTCCCTTCGGGCCACCTTCTTTTCTTTCTCCGGCAGGGTTGGCCATAAAACGTCGTACTTTTCTTTCCGGCGTTGATGGGTTCCCTTAACGCGTCCGTAGTCTTTACCTACCGCTCGCTGGGTACCCTTGTCGAACCGCCTCTTGTACTCTTCCATGTACGTATCCAACTCATGAAGATAAATGTTGGCGAGGAGGGGGCTGACTCCCGAGCTTTGCGGTGTGCCGCTATAGGTCCGGTTGTAACGCCAGTCCTCCATATATCCCGCTTTGAGGAATTTCCATATCAAGGAGATCAAGGATTCATCCTTGATACGCCTACGTAGGATATCCACAAGCGTGTGGTGGTCTATAGTATCAAAGCAGGCTTTGATGTCGCCCTCCACAAACCATTTAACTCCCGTGAAGTTGTTCTGTACCTGGGCAAGAGCCGTGTGGCAGCTCTTTTCCGGCCTGAACCCGTGAGAGAATTTAGAGAAAGCCGGTTCGTAGATACTCTCAAGCAGCATGCGCACGACTTCCTGTACCAGCTTATCGTTTGCAGTCGAAATCCCTAATGGCCTTTGGCCTTTTCCGCTTTTCTTGGGGATATACTGCCTGCGGGCCGGTTGTGGCTGATAGCTGTGGTCTTTGAGCGACTGAATAAGAGATTCAATACGCTTTGTGCCTGCGCTGTCCAGCGTCTGACCGCCCACGCCCGGGGTCGTGGCCCCTTTTTTGGCATACAGGTTTTGATATGCCAACAGGAAGAAGTCAAGGCTGTAAAGATTCCGATACAAGCGTTCGAACTGGTAGTCCTTTTCCAAGGACTGCTTCTGTAGATTTTCCAATACAACTTGAGGACTTCTCATGATGCCTCACGCACCTTTCCTTCGTCGTAGTGAAGAGTAAACTGCCCTCCTTCGCCATGTGACGGGCTTTCCCCATCTCGGACTACTACGAGGGCTCCGTGACCATGCCGGATTTTCAGGAACAGGTTCCATAGCTTGCACCTGCAAGCTCTCCGGTTTAGGTCATCCCCGTTTAGGTCAATCTGAACACGGCATATCCTGTTGTCGGATACGACTTTCGCCATTTTCCACTTATTGCGGCTGGGAGGCAGGGGATATGGTGGCGTGCGCACTTCGCTAAACTGTACGCAACCCCGCTGCCACACGGCGTTTGTAACCATCTTTCCGCCGTGGTTGACGATAAAACCCCTCTGGCTATCGTTGAGGCAATCCAGCCTTTATCCTCATACAGGACCTTTCATCTCGACGCTCAGCCGCAGCCTGATGGTTGGCTGACTCGCGCCTTTCCCGGCATGCTGCACTCCCCGTCCGGTTTCCCTTTCGGATAAGCCGGGTGATGATGGGCAATTCCATATCGAACCCACTGCCGCGCCACCGGCAGATTTCAGAAGGACCCGCGCAGCACTTTCACGCTGCATACGGGCGCACGGCAAATTCATCCAGCAAAAAGTGCACGTTCACCGGGCAGGGGCCGTTATTTCTGTCCGCCAAATCTATGAGCCGGATAAATAAGAAGCTGAAGAACAGGCTCACCAGGAAGTCGAACGTGCTGTGGGTGTCCGGGAAAACGCAAAAGTATGCGCATTTCGTTTTCCCCGGCCCGGACATGTCGATGTCGCTCTCGGCGGTCAGGTCCTGCACAGCCTTGTTCTGGAATATCTGCAAACGGGTGCCGAGGCCCAGGACCACGCTGCCTTTCACTTTGTCGCCGGACAGACGGTAGATGTTGTACGGGTCTTTGGCCGGGTGGTCGTCCGGCAGGGCGGTGAACAGCATGTCCACCTGCCGGTCGTCTCCGGCGGCAAGTATGGCGTACAGCGAACCCAGGTTCCTTCTCTCCGGCGCATACTCGCTCACGACGTAAAGGGACAGCGCCTTCAAAAGGTTTTGCTCGGCCCGGTCCCAAAAGGGGTCGCCTCCGATCTTTTTCATACCCGGCATACCAGTGTTAGCGACCACCACCTCACTGAATACCTGCGCGTCCTGGTCGGTTGAGACTTCGTTCAGCGGGTTCCACCGGTCGGAGTTGAGCATGCTGACAAGATTCAGCGTTTTTACGGTGTAACCGTTTTTTTCGAGCATCGCGGCGCAGTCTCTATAAAGTTCTCCCTTGGGGTCTGTAACGACTACCGATTCATTCGAGAGCACGGCGTTCAATATGTTATTGCGGACGTAAGACCGCGACTTCATACTCCCGGTCGTGCCGAACACCACCACGTTGCGGTTGAACCCCTTCCCCGGCGGCAGCCGCAGCGGAGGATTGGGCCACGCGTCGGCCAGGCCGAAGAAGGTGCCGGGGCCGTGGCCGGCGGCGAGCACGGCCTTCGCTTCGCTAAGCGGCATCCATCCCGCGGTCCCGCATGATGCGTCGTCGCGGGATATTTTCAGGCGGTTCCCGTGATTTATCAGGGGCGAAGAACGCGAACGAAAAAGGTGCGCTATTATCAGCGCCGGTATGGTGACCGCATGGGACAGCAAAAACATCTGCCTGGTCGCGGGGTTCATAATCGGCGCGGCGGTGAAGGCTGTCTGCAGCGGATGCGACAGGTACCGGGCGGCCGTGCTGTAGTCCGGGCTGCTGCTTATACCGGCGGCTATCCACGCACGCGCGGCGGCAAGCACGGCGGTGAACGCGCCGACGAGCCAGGCGTCGATTATCCACAGGCCCAGGACAGCGAGGGTTATGAGTATGGGGCGGCGGTAAGACGGTATTGCGCTGATTATTGCGCTGATTCGGGTCATGGGATGCCTCCTTTCTTTTTTGGTTTGCGATGGGGCCAGTTTTTTCTCAGACGATCACCTCCTGTAAAAAAAGAAAAGCCGCCTATCGTCTTGTGGGACGAAGGCGGCTTTTCTGCGCGAATTGTTTTTTGTATTTTTTTTGCGGGAGTGATTGTCGGGTTAACTTACCGAATTAATCGCCGGTGCTTCAGCACCGGCCTAAGCGAACGCAGGTGACAGGTCGTCTCCGGCTCTTTTAAGCTAGAGCCGTAATACAGTTTGCAATAATGGTTGCCGTCAGGCATAAAGTTAATAGTTAATTGCCAGTAGCGCCAGTAGTGGGCATCACTATCCTTTTCCCAGCGCTGGCCTCCTGGATCTTCCCATGTCTTCTCCCAGCCGTTCTCCAGGAGCAACTTCTCAATCCGGGTAAAAAGCGCAGGTGCGGCCATTCTACACACCTCCCCGCTTAAGATGATTAAGAGCAGGCGAGCCTTAACCAGCCCGCCGCTCTATTTTTTCGACCCCCAACATTTGATACGTCGGAGATATAAACAGGCTCTTCTTGCCTTCCGCCGGCATAAGTTTCGCCCTGTCCTTTTCCCGCATCTTGGTACGCTGCAGATTGCAGATCTCGGTGGCAAACTTCTCCAGAGAGCCGGCAATGTCACCTCCTTGCATGCACGGCGTATACATGGGTGTCGCCGGTATCTTTGGTGCGTTTCGTGAATTCCGCATCGTCCAGCGGGATGATGCCAAGGTGCACCGTAGTCAGATTGCCGTCCTTATCGTAGTGCTTGGTGCCGTAGAGGACATGGTCGGCTCCGGTGGTCTTCAGCTCCTCTGCGGCCTTGCGCTCGAATTTGCCCTTGAGCCATTCGTACTCCGTCATCGTCAGATGGTGGCAAAGGGGACCGTCCGGCAGCCGTACCCAAATGCACCGCCCGCGGGCGCTGTCGTTCTCGATGCGATCCTTCAGGCAAAGCCCGAGTCCGCCCTCCTCTTCTGGGAGCCTGCGGAATGCTCCGGCGTGAATGCATCCGTCTTTGAAATCACAATCCCCGCAGTCGTATCTGTTGTTCATCGCCCTGCTCCTTTCTTCGTTGCTTCTATGGCTTTGTGCGGCTTTGTGCCGATGGTGTTTTTCGAGCGCCATGATGAGCGCCATCTCCTTTGTTTTGCAAGGTAGAGAGCAGGCGAGCCTTACCCGGCCCGCCGCTCTACTTTTTCGACCCCCAACATTTGATACGTCGGAGATATGAACAGGCTCTTTCTGCCTTCCGCTGGTAGAAGCTTTGCCCTGTCCTTTTCTTTCAGCCCGATTTCTTCGAGCACTTTTAAGCCCAATTCGGGTAATTTTTCAGTTTTACCCTCTTTCAACATCGAGTACGCCTTCGACACTGTGTCGCGGCTGACGTACCCTGCTGGTCGGACGCTCTGTACGAGCATCTGCGGATAATCGGCGCCGTTCCACCGATTTACCGCTGGCCTGCCCGCCAATGCGAGTTTTTTATTCAGGTATTTACCCGGTTCTTCGCTGCAATTGAACCTTATACAGGTTAAGCCGCCGACTTTTAACCGGAGATGTTTTCCGTCCCCGATAAGGGCGGCTTCTGTACAGAGCCCTTCCACCGCTACTATCGGCGCAGGGAACCCCTGGCCGCACGGCTCCATGATTTCGTTCAATAATTTGATATTTTCAACGGTTAATTCGTTGACGTCGGCCGTCGCGTCGATTTCGACTGATCGCGTCGTCATTTCAGGCGTTATGTTCTCACGGGCGTGTTTGATGAGCCTCTCAGCCAGGCCGGGGATGTTCTCCCGTTTCACGGACAATCCGGCAGCCATCCGGTGGCCGCCCAGTTTGTCCAATATGCTTTCGTTCAGCCTCAAGGCGGACAGCAGGTCGAAGCCGGGTATGCTGCGGGCGGAGCCTCTCGCCATATCTCCGTCCAGGGACAGCGCGAGGGCCGGGCGGCGGTAAACCTCCGCAAGTTTCGAAGCCAACAGTCCGATTACGCCGTGCTCCCAGTTCCCAACTACTGTTATGAAATCAGGTATTTCATCCAACGCTTCTGTTTGCGAATTAACTTGCAGCGTTGCTTCCTCAAGGCACTTGTTTACCATCTCTTGCCGCTCGTAGTTTAAGCGGTTCAGCTTTTCGGCCAGCGACCTGGCTTTGTCCGGCTCTTTGGCAAACAACAAATCGAACGCAAGCATCGGGTCTCCCATCCTGCCGGCGGCGTTCAGCCGCGGGCTTAAGTAGTAAGCCACGGCTTCAGCCGTTACCTCGTTTACCCCGGCCGCTTCGCATAACGCGGATAACCCGGCGGACGGGTTCTCGTTCAAACGGTATAAACCGTTTGTAACGACTGCCCGGTTTTCACCGAGCAACGGCATCACGTCGGCTATCGTGGCTAGCGTTACCAGGTCTATGTAGGACAGCGGGTCCAAACCCGCTTCTTTCGCTACAGCCTGATAAACCTTATGTGCCACGCCTGTTCCGGAAAGGTCGCGGAACGGGTAGCCGCCCAGCTTCGGATTGATAATCGGCGCTCTGGGCAAATTGCAGGGCGGCTCGTGGTGGTCGGTTATGATTACGTCTATGTTTTTGGACCGGGCTCTTTCTACGGCGCTCCGGGAAGAGACGCCGCAGTCCACAGTGACGATTAACGAGGCGCCGGCCCTTTCAGCCGCGTCCGCGTGCCCGGGTTTGAAGCCGTAGCCTTCGGCGCGGGTGGGAATGAAGGGGACCGGTTTTATCCCGATTTCCCGGAAGAATTTTGTGAGCAGCACTGTGCCGCTCACGCCGTCCACGTCGTAGTCTCCTACGACCAGGACGGTTTCTTTTTTGTCCCGTGCGGCAAGAATGCGCGCAACAGCCGCGTCCATATTCTTTAAGGACAGGGGGTTATGCAACTCGGTGGGAAAAAGCATATCCGTCGTGTTTTCCACCGTGCAACCCCGTGCGGCAAGGATGCGCGTAACCAGGGGAGGTAGTTTGAATTCTTCGGCCAAGCGTCCGGCTTGCTCGGGGTTGTGGGTTAGTATGCGCCAAAACATTTTTAGCACCTCCTTCGATTGTAAATAGATGAAACCCCTGCTGTGTCTGAAGGGACAAGGCAGGGGTTGTCTATGTGAAAGCCGCCCTGTTATCATCGGCGGCTATGGTTTTGGAGCAGGTTTGCTTTTTTAGCGCCTGCATGAGTTTTTGTTTAAAATAAGAAAACCCCCGGTGGAAAACCGGGGGTTGGAGGCGATTGGCAGCTCGGGTCAGGCTATTGAGACGCCTTTCTGGATAACTTCATCATACAGGAAAGACCCCTTTTCTGCCTTATTATATTCCTCACGGGAGTACGCTCGCGGCTCGACCATAAGGCTCACGTCTTCAAACGCTTCCATCAGCATTGCTGTCTCTTTGACAATGTTTTCGCCAAAGACAGAAGAGATCACCGCTATGTCTATGTCGCTATGCGGCCTGGGTTTGCCTTTTGCGTATGAACCGTAAAGATACACGCGGTCCACAGGAATACGTTTTTTTAGTTCTTCTGCGGAATTTTTCAGTCTTTCGACGACTATTTCTCTTGGAAGAGTTTCTCGTTTATTATTTCTTTTAGCCATACCACCATCTCCTTAGTCGATGCCAGTATTTTTCCGACCTCTTCTTTTGTGCATTGTTCCACCAGGCTCTTCTTTCTGCCGGGGTAGCGCGTTTCGATGGCGTACGTCGTGGTCGCCCTCAAGAACAGTTTTTGCTCCACCGTCAGTAGTTCCCACAGCCCCGCGTCGCTTGCCAGCCCCGGAAGGTTGTGAATCGGCAAGGGCGTTTCGTCATTGGCCGCAATACAGGCTTTGAGGATTTTTTCTACGGCTTGCTGGCACAAAAACGCACAGTGAAGGTTCTTACCCGCGCTTAAGCACATTTCCGCCACTTCTAAATCCTCATTGGCAATACACAGCCATTCGTCCACTCTTTCTCCGAGAGTCATTTTTTCGCTCCTGCTGTTTCTTTTGTACATTAATATTATCTCCTTAACATAAATTTTTCAAGCAAAAAACTTTTTCGCTTGAAATTCTAGAGACAAATGAAACCCCCGCCGTGTCTCAAGGGACAGGGCAGGGGTTTGTCTATGTGAAAGCCGCCCCTGTTATCATCGGCGGCTATGGTTTTGGAGCAGGTTTGCTTTTTTAGCGCCTGCATGAGTTTTTGTTTAAAATAAGAAAACCCCCGGCTTTAACCGGGGGCGACAAAAGTTTGTTGACAGCCGAAGCGGGTATGTTTTAGCGGCGTTTTGGCCGGTAGAAAATATACGTGATATCGCCTTTTTCGATGAAGACTGCGTCGTTTGAGATTTCTTCAGCGCCCAGCGCGCGGAGTCTTTGCCACATGAGGGTTGCAATTTCTTTCCGGTCGGCAAGAGAAAAATTAATCTGGATGATGTCTTCGATGGAAATTATGCGGATTTCCTGTTCTTGGTTTGTTAGCCGGAACGCTGGCACGCCGTTGATTTCTCCGCGCTTAAGTGTTTTTGTTTCTGTCAAAAAACCACTCTCCTTATACATGCTGATGTTTGAACGATGCTTTGGGCGCCGCTTCGGCTGATTACTTTACTCTCGGTTGTTTTTTTTTTTTTTCCTTAAAACCAATTAAACCCAAAAACCCCCTGCGTTGCCGCAGGGGGTTTTTGGGTTTAATTATCGCTGTTGTCGTTGATACCAGGGAGCAAAAAGAATGCCAAATGAAAACCGTCCGTTATACCCTTAATATACATTTTCTCTTGCTCTATCGCATCTAATTCTGCGTTAATTTCATCATATTGATGAAACAGTTCTTTAGGCAATATCGCTGCTACTTTTTTTTCCAACCTCATGTAACGCTCTGAAGCTTTGCGGTACCTTTTGCTGAAGTAACTGTTGTCGAACTCTTTCTCTCTGCGACCAACTTGTTCGTTAAATCTTTTCTCGACTATAGCTTTTATCAATTCAGACATTCTGATCTCTCCTTCCGCACGTTGCCCATTTAATTTGAGTCTTCGCGTGCAACATGTTGAGATACATCATGTTAACGCGTATTAAAGCAGCGATTTTTTGCCCGGCCGTATCGAGCGCCCGCTGGAGATCGGATAGCTCGTGCGGGTTTATGAACTCCCGGTATTTTTTGAGTTCTTCGCTCTTTTTCGCAAGAGCGATTTTAAGCGACTCTACCTGTTCCTTTAAATCCCTGATCAAATCGGCCTTCGTCGGCAGTTCGTCCTTGTGACAGAGACTACCCCACATTGAAAGCACGGCATGATATTTGACGCCGGATTCTTTCGCTACATCCCTTAAGTCCGCCGATGTGAGCGGCCTGCCCAATTCAGCCGCTTTTTGTTTAAGCATGTCGTAAACCTGCTCTTTGTTGAACGGGGTGAATCTGACATGTTCATCCGATTTGCCGGCAGTATTCCTGGCCGGTTGAGGCGCGCTTGAGCCGTTTTTATAAACATATTTGTAGTAGCACTCTTTCACCGAACAATACGTGGTGCTCAACTCTTCCGCCGCCTGCATGAACGCCGCGACTTTCGTCGGACAGATGGCCAGGCATTTTTCGATTACTTCACGGTATTGTTCTTTGTCTAGCTCCGCCATTCTTCCTCCCACGCCTGCCGGGGCCTGCGGCCCCGTTTTTTGATAAACAGGCGCCGCAGTTTTTTTGCCCCTGCAGGTGGGCATATTCTATTCGGCGGCCTTTTCAGCCGCCAGGATGTGTTTGCATTTAATCCCGGCCTTTAGACACCGCCCGAGGAAGTCCGGGCAGGTGCAGGCCGGTACTGACGTGTCCACCAGGTATGTCCTGCTGCCGTTTTGCGACCTTACCCGGTACTGCGTACAGTCCAGGCGCTCTACGTTCTTGAGCAAAGCATTTGCCTTTTCTTCCCTGGACGATTTGGCCGCCCCGGCGTAGGCTTTGCGCGAAAGAGCGTCGGCTTCTTTATTTTCTTCGCGCGGCACCCAGCGGAACTCAAGGAACTTGAACTTTCGCGCCAGCGCCCGAGCCTGTTCGTATAACGGCCGTATTCGCCCGGAGCGGACGGCGTAATCGCCGGTTAGCTGGTATATACATAGCTGGCTGTCGGAGCAGACCACTATCTTTTCGCTTTCGCGGCCGTTTTCCAAAAGCCATTTCAAAGCGAAAATGACCGCGCTGTACTCCGCGACGTTGTTGGTGGCTTCCGGCCCTGAGCAGACCATAGCGCAGTCTTCGCGCAGTTTTTGGCCGTCCCTGTAAGCTACCCAGCCGTAAGTGGCCGTGCCACCGGGATTGAGCGGTTCGCACAGTCCATCGCAGTATACCACAATCACACTTTTCGCCTCCCTCTGGCAGCGGTTCTCGCCGCCTGGAGATTCAATGGAGGGGTGCAGACGTACTTGTTACCCCTCCGGATGGTCCACCTCACCGCCGGCAACCTGCCGGACCGGCCGGCGGATTCGGTAATCAGCGCCGCCGCCAAAGGCGCGTACCCCGGCAGCAGCATCTGATATTCCCCGCGAGCGATCGCTTCTGCCACCCGCTCCTCAGCTTCATCGAACATGCGACGGGCGGCGGTCAGTATCGCTCCGGTGGTAGGCGATACCACCGGCAGGTCTATCTCTACAATAGAAACTTTTTCCGCACCCCGGATTGGGACGGGGTGGCCGGAGAAGTTGATAAGGATCATTGAAGCCACTCCTTCCCTATCGGGGATTTTTAAACGGCCTGGCTTGCCGTTGTTTTTTAACTCGCAACGTTGTAAATGACGCAGAGCGGTTCGTCTTTGTTAAATCGCTTGATGCGTACTTCTTTACACGTGTTAGCGATTTCCCTCGCTCTTTCAAGAGCCCATCCGTCGGACGCCGACGTGTCGATTACACGCTTTTTGTCCGACCATGCGATTTTTCCTCCGCGTTGCCAGGCGCGGGTGGTGTTTTTAACACCTAACAGGTCTCTGATTTGCATCCTGTAGCGCAGCCTTCCACAAGCGGCCGGCTGCGCCAAACACCTCCTTTCTTTCGGTGGTCTTGGTGCGGCGGCCGCTTTTTCGACGGCGCGCTGCAAGTTCTGCTTTGGTTTTTCAATTTTTACCGATTTTTGCCCGCCGGGACCGGCCAGGCGAAGCCAGTTGGGACGCTGCGCGGCGTTTCTTTTTGCAACCCCCTATGGGGACATTATGGTACGGTTACCGTTTGAACTTTTTGAAATCGGCAATCATTTATTGCCCTCCTTTCCTTCGGCAGGCTTTGTTTTTGTTGACGCCTGCATGTTTTTTACTCTAAAAAAAAGGAAAACCCCCGGCGGGTTAGGCCGGGGGTGAGGCAAGTCGATGTTCCGTTATATTGCCGATAAATTGCCGATATGCTGCCGATAAATTGCCGATAAACGGTATCTTCGATTTTTATTCGACGCCGTTTCGGGAACCAGCATGCCCTGTTGTACCCATTCTTTGATCAGTTCGCGAGCCGTCCTTTGGGAGAGTCCCAAAGCCGACGCAACGTCCGCCGAAGTTATTTCTTCGTTTCCCGAGAAAAGCCCTAATATTATCCGCGCCCTGCGATCCAGAGAGCGGATTTGCTCAGGCTCCGGTGGAATGTTTTCCTTGGATAGCCTTATCGCTTCGTTTTTTGCCTCAGTGAAAACTTTTGCCAACACCCCTGTGAAATATTCGACCCACCCGGTTAAGTCGGCTTTGGACCGGCCCATATAGTAATTGTGGTGTGGATGAACTATAAGTGCCCGGTAGTAGCTGTTTAAATCTTTGGCGTGGTGTTCTTCCAGAGAGAAAAAACCGTTTAAGCCGTAACCGCGCCGGTGCAGTATGAATGTTGCCAGAAGCCTTGCGGTCCGGCCATTGCCGTCGTAAAACGGATGTATGGTGACGAATTGATAATGTATCAAAGCCGCGATAAGAGGTATGGGAATATTGTCTTTTTCAGCTTGTTTTACCCATGCTGCCAATCCGGACATGAGCGGCGGAATGTCAGCCGCTTCCGGTGGCAAATAGGTGATTGAGCCCGAAATGCTGTTCCTTATTACGTTTTGGCCGTCGCGATACGGGGTCTGTCTTGCTCTTTTACCCTTTTCTACAATTGCATGTAGTTTGCGAATTAATTCCTCGGTTAATGTGATTTTCTTCGCGGCGCACTCCTCTACGAATAATAAGGCAGCCCAGTAGTTTCGCACCTCTGAGACATCATGCCGCTTTCCTTCGATTGCAAGCTTTTGGTTTTCAATTACAGCGCCGGCTTCATTTACAGTGAGCCGGTTCCCTTCGATATATGTGGAATAGTGGCTCGAACGGACACGCGCCTGTTGCCGCAATTTAGCTTCTACCGAAACGGGCAGCGGGGTATGTTCTACAGCAACCTTTGCAGCTTCAATCTCCATTAAGTGTTTTGCTATAACCGGGGTTATGGTGAACTTGGGTTCCCATTGTACGTTACTTTTGGGCATGGCTTCATAACCTTTACTTTTTGTTTCTATTATACCCAATTTTTTGGCAGTATTACCATACATTTTTTTACCTTCTTTCTTCGAACAGGCTTTGTTTTTGACGCCTGCATATTTTCTTGCCCTAAAAAAAGAGCAACCCCGGTTTTAAGCCAGGGGGTTATGAGGAGGTGACTGACTTACTTACTTTTTCAGTTCCTTTTCCTACGGTTTAGATTACCATAAATTTCCTTATTTTTACACATAGGAATTGCGCCGGGGCATTTTGGGTCATTTTTGTTACCCCCCTTTATGATTTGCTTACACTGCAACACATTTATATTTTACTGTGCACTCCAAGCACGTGTCAACACCTTTTTGAATATTTTTCACAAAAAAAGTACCCCCGGCGGTTTCAGCCGGGGGGAAAGGACAGGAGATATGTTTACCCTTCCGATTTGTACCACCACGGAAGGTTTGTTTTTAACGCGTTCGGTTTTGGCCGGTAGCAGTCGCACTTCTCTTTCTTGCGCCGCCGCAGCCCGATGGTGCAGTAAGGAGTCAGGTTCCTGCGGCTGTTATGTATGCACGACATCAAGCCGCACACCGGCTTCCTCCCGGGCGGACGACGCTGCGCGAGCGGTTTCGCCGGCGGCATGAGCTTCGCCCTGTACCATAAAGGAAAGCACTGCGGTTTTACACCTTCTTTGGGCTGATAACTCGCACATTCTTCTTTCAGTCTCCTGCGACAGAGCAGACCTAAAGCGCATTTCTTGCCGCTTTGTTCGCGGACAATGTGTTCGCAGGAGACATAGTTGCACATATTAGCCGGCTGCCAACTCTGTTTCTCCCCAACATACCATTTCGGCAGTATCCGGACATGCTCTTTCGGCCTGTACTCCGGGCAGCCGGGTTTGCGCTGCAGGCCGAGGGAGCAACGCGAAGAGAGATTGCTGTATGTTATGTGCACGCATGAACGCAAAGAACAAGAACTTGCCATCCACTATGTCGAGTAGACGCTCGACTTCCGCCTCACTTTTCAATGATGTGTTAAATGTGAGAAGGCCGTCCACGCCCCTCACAGAACCCAACGTGCCCTATTAAGGCATTGGGCTCTTCATTTTTTAATTATACCATTACCTATCCGTTACTTCCACTGGGCAACACCTATAACACCCTACCGCGCGCCAAGAGCAACCCAACACATCCCCTGTCCTTTACTGGTTCACCCACCCATCCGGCACAACCACTACCTCCGCCGTCTCCCTAAAGTCTCCTATGACGGATTTGGCCTGGCTCTCGAAGCAGAGTATATACAGCCCCCGGCCTTCCTGCCTGAGCCACTTGCCGGCGTGGCTTTGCAGCAGCTCTCTTTTCACCAGGTCGTTCGTCATGAGTTCGGCCACGTAACTTTCCTGCCCGCCGACCTTTATCACCGCCTCGGCAAAGAGTTTCCTGCTCTGCTTTACCGGATGATCGCCGATATATCTCCTGCACAGTTCTTCAACCGCGCCGGGTTGAAAGATCTTGCGGATAATCCGTAAACCGTTTTCATACGGTAAAACCATTAACCGTTTCAACGCTAAAGCTTTGTCTCCGAAAACTTCCAACGCTTTAACCGTCGGACAGAGCACCAGCGCGCTGTCTATCCGGACGCGCCAGAGAAGGCTGATCTCCTGCCTCACTCTCTGTACCGTCCTGGCCGTCGGTTTGTCGGATAGGACGTAGACGGCGATTTCTTCGTTTTTACGCAGCACTCCTTTTAACCGGTCGCCCCGGTTTAACCGGTACTGGCGTTTGGCGGCGCCGCCGGGCAGGAACTCCCAGTCCTGCATCTCTATATGTATCCGGGAGAGGGCGGCCAGCTTCGTCCTGTCCTGCCGGGTTTTGGGCCGTTTAACCGGTTCGCTTTCACCCGGAACTGCTACGATATCCACACCTTTGCGCGTGAGCTCTAAATACTCTCCGCTGCGGCGGATGTAGCCTCTCTTCTCCAGCACTTTGAGCCGCTTGTAGTGGTACCACCGGCTATCGCGAAAGCCGCCGGCTTCTTTTAGCTGGGCGGTGGTCATGACGACGCAGCGGTTCAAGGTTTTTAACGTTTCTACGTCGCGGGCGGTTAGGACGGGTGGCTTGGGCATCTGTGGATCACCTCGATAATTTTTTTTAAGATATAAAAGGAAAAATGGAAGTACTGAAGAATGTCCTTATATAATATAACGCCTTACAAAATGTAAATTAAACGTCACAACCCATTTAATTGTAAGCGGTTACGATATTCGAACGGTCCAGGAGCTTTTGGGCCACTGTGATATTGAAACGACGATGATTTACACACACGTTCTCAACCGGGAACCGGATGGGGTTCTAAAGCCCCGTCGACATGCCTTGAGGTTATGAAAGAGGGTTTTATGCCGATTGCTTATGGGGTTCTCGATAAGGCACACAAATACAGGCATTCGCATCTCGCTGTCAGAAGCATCGGCGGCAACTGAATTCAGGCGTTGGGCAGCAAAATCTATGTTATGGAGCAGAGATGAGATATAGAAAAGTTAATCCGCCAGATAAGATCGTTCTAGATGATTCGCTAATCCTTGAGGGTGACGCCCTGCATGCGCTACGTCTGTTACCGTCGAGTTCGGTCCAATGCGTTGTCACTTCTCCTCCTTATTGGGGTCTTCGTGACTATGGGATTGACGGCCAAATTGGCTTAGAAACCACATTGCCACAATTCTTGAATCATCTGGTTGCGATCTTCAATGAAGTCAAAAGGGTTCTTCGTGATGATGGAACGCTTTGGCTGAACATTGGTGACGGCTACACTAGCGGTAACCGTGGTTACCGTGCAACTGACAAGAAGAACCCTGCACGGGCAATGACCGTTAGACCTGACACCCCGGAAGGACTAAAGCCGAAAGACCTCCAGGGTATCCCGTGGAGATTAGCTTTTGCCCTTCAGAATGATGGCTGGTATTTGCGAAGCGATATTGTCTGGCACAAGCCCAACGCAATGCCGGAAAGTGTGAAGGACAGACCGACACGGGCACATGAATATTTATTTATGCTTACGAAATCCGAACGCTATTTATATGATTACGAGGCTGTGAAGGAAGTTGGTTTGAACGGAAAGCTTCGCAACCGTAGAAGTGTATGGAATATAAACACCCAAGCGTTCCCCGATGCCCACTTTGCCACTTTTCCACCCAAATTGATCGATCCCTGTATTTTGGCGTCATCAAAGCCGGGTGATTATGTTCTTGATCCGTTTTTTGGAACTGGAACGGTGGGGGTTGTTTGTCTCCAGCAATACAGGCGCTATGTAGGTATTGAACTTCATCCCGAATATGTTGCAATAGCGGCGAAAAGGCTGAATGCTACAGAAGAAAGAATTATCAAGGTTGCTGTGTGATGCCGAATATCAACATTCCAATTCCAGAACTTCAAATTGATTTCTCTTTTGCGCTTGGTCAGATTCGGAGCATTTACCTTCAAGATGCGCTGAGCAAGGCTATTGAAGATTTGGATCTTGCAACGCTGAATAAAGAGCTGTCGGCTTACGTGCCGATAGACAACTTAAAGGCGTTGGCGAAACATGGTTTGCGTGGCGAACTTGTATACCCGGTTCCATGTGTGCTTGAAGCAAACCCTTACCTTCTTGGCTATTATCGATTGCTTCTTGGTTTTAGCCAGAAGGTATTCTATACAAGACAGTTCGGTGTTTCCGCATTTAAATCAATGGAAACAAAAGGAATCCTTACTAACAACAACAAGAAAGCCTTACTCGACTTGTGCAAAGGCCTTATCAGTAGTGCTGTTGCCCTTATTGATGGAATCGGGGCTGATAGGCTCAGCCGGGAACTTCTTGATGATTTGACATTGCTTACTGTTGGTCCACAGTTGCGGGGTGGCGCCAACGTGAAGAAAGGGGTAACTGGCATCGTTGACGTGTTTCAGGCAATCCATGACATCGTGCAACATGCTGCCACTAATTCCAGTGCAAGCAAGATTGAAATCGTGAACGCAGCCGGGCGAAAGGTTTTCATTGAGTTTGCCCCTGATCCTGACATTGTAATCAGGGAGGAAATGAGCAGGAACAGGTTCAGGAACATCATCGCGATTGAAGTTAAGGGTGGAACAGATTTCTCCAACATCCATAATCGAGTTGGTGAAGCAGAGAAAAGCCACCAGAAAGCGAAAGCGGGAGGCTATGTGGAGTGCTGGACCGTTGTCAATGTGGACAGGATTGATATGGACATGGCAAGAAGAGAATCCCCGTCAACTAATACGTTCTATCGGTTGTCAGATCTGAAATCCGCCGAAGGCGAGGAATATCAGGATTTCAAAGAGCGGGTGACCTCCTTAGCGGGAATACGAAATGGATAATAACACGCACAACAAGACGTTCCACCGGACGTCAATTCCACTACGATCCATTGCCGCCAGTGAGTTTGAACGTTCGGTCAAGAATATGAGTGCCTGTTTTATGACCTCTCAGCCCAGTAAATACGTGTGGAAAAATTTATTTTTAGTATTAGAAAATCGAAAGTTGGGTTAGGCCATTTTTCCCATCTTCCGCTCAATGCTTGATGGCACAGTCCAAAAACTGAGGGCTCCACTGCAATAGATCGGATCAATAGGTCGAGGATTCTGCAGTACGAACCCGTATTCTCCAAAGAACCACTTTGACTTTGATGTGTCGACACAATCAACAATCTCGATTGTCCCTATAATTGCTCCCCGGACCATGGTTTCAAATGATGGGATTTCCTTCTTATAATGGCGTCGAATAAACCTCACTCCTTCTTCGTATTCCTTTCTGGTTAATCCCTTTGCGGCGTGAATTGCAACTGGCCCCCTCAGTAGAGTTTTCCAGTCACGATTTTCAATATCCTTTCCAGCATGCATTATGGCCCATGCCCAAGGTTGTCTTACTGTAAGAGCTTTCATTGTTATTACCCCTTCGAAAATGTTCTACCGAAGAACTCTGATCAACCCGTTCCTTGTTCTCGGCCTAACATTGTTTATATTGATTCATATAATAATCCAAAATCGCTACAGGTGCCGTATAAGATCCTTTCGGAAAAATATCCTTTATGCGCATAACCCCTGAAATGTCGGCTGATGCGTACAGTTGCCGTTTTTATCATGGCGTCTTATACGGATCAGTATAAAACCCTCTTTCATAACCTCAAAGCATGTCGGCGGTGCTGCGAACCCCAGCCGGTCCCCGGTTGAGAACACGCGTGTAAATCATCGCCGTTTTAACGTTGCTTTGGCCCGTCTGTGCAACCTTTTTTCACCCCTGGAGCACCCCTGGAGTATTTTTCGGCACCTTTGCTAAAAATCCTGCATTCTTCCAAAATTAACTGGATTTCCACCCGATTAACTTGTTGTCACATATGACAACAAGACCCGATGCCTTCCGCCACGTATCTTTATCCGTTTAACCGTATTAACGTTCATCCGATTAAACCCGGCGCTCTTAAACACAACCAGGCTATACTAAACGCCGCGCAACAAGGCAGGTGGATGACATCCGGTTTAATCCGGTAACCCGGTTCGATGCGTTTTCGGTTGTTGCGCTCATATCGTTCGAACCCGGCCGCATCGGTAAAATCCTTAAAGCCGGTTCCACCGGTTAAATCCCCAAACCCGGTTCCATCGGTTAAATCCCCAAACCCGGTTTCACCGGTTAAAACCTTCTACCTTTTAGCCGGTTTAAGCCGTTTAAACCGATTTAAAACTGGAAATCGTTTTTACGTTTTTTCGGGGGTTGTAGGGGCGGATGAGGGCGGCTGTGGCTGGAAGATGCTGGGCGGAGAGGGCGGGGGATTGAGGCGGCTAAAAGAGCGAACGGATGAACGGCTCGGCGGATATGAACGGTGGGGCTAACGCCCCACCTCGGCCTGGTTGGACACTTATCAACCTGGTTTTTCACACCCGGTTTCTTGAGGCGTGGTATGGCTTGAAGCACGTTTGCCCGCCCAAATTATACGTGTCAAACCTCCGCACCTAATTTTCCATGTTTGTTTGGACAGGGTGTTTGGATATGTATTCCGGTGGTTTTCGAGGATGGTTTTCACGTTAAAGCATGGCAATTATTTCCTCTATGAAGGCTAATTCAGCGACGTAAATCTCGGTTCGCGGATTGAGTTTATCCACGTCCCCTGTTACCATATATGCCATATTGTTCCATCCATCACTTTTTATGATTCTCAGGTATCTCAGCCCGTCGATAAACGGCTTCACCCACCGGTTGTCTACGTCCCATTCGACACATAAAGGGAGGACGTATTTTATTACACACAGCACCTTTTCTTCAAACGCAGGCTGGGGTTCCAGCCCGTAAAACGCGTCCATCATCATCCGGATCCACCGGTCGCGCAGTTTCCTTTCAAGTCTCTTTTCGTCAGCTATGCGCGGCGGGTAGTCGGGGATGATAAACTTCAGCACTCTACCGTCCCAGGTGGCGGATGAGCCAAGCGGGTTGCAGTCGCCGGCGGGTAAAGAGGCTACGTCTTCTTCTACACGCCGGCCAGCGATGTGGCTGTAAAGCTCTATCCGCGCTTCTTCGATGAGTTTGTAGGCTTTTTCAAGCGACATAAAAATAAACACCTCCACAAAAAAAAGAAAGGCCGGATGGTTCCGGCCCAAATCTCAGGTTAAAAGCGTTGCAAGTTTTTGCTTAATATTCTCGTAGTCACCAACTTCAAGATGTCAGCCGCAGGATTCCTCCGGCTTCAGCCGGGGGAGGAATGCGGCCTCTCACCTCTTTCCATGAGAATCCTCCGGCTCTCGCCAGAAGTCTTACCTTCTTCGGGCTGAACTGCCCTATGCGCTTGTTTTCGGTATCCGACACACCTACCAGTTTCGTTTTCTCTGTCGGCATGCCGCACACCCAGCCTCGGTACCTTACTCCGGCCTTTTCAGCCTCTACCCAGTCGCCTTTGCGAAAAAAGCCGCCGTTAGTAGTGCCGCCAAACCGGGGACGTTTTCCGCCTTCCTGGAAATTCTGCCGGTGCAGGCTCCGCCTGGCGTACTGCAGGCGACGCCAGACATAGAAAGGCGCTTCAGTATTATTCTCGCACCTGGTTACGCCCATCAGCATCGCTGCGGCGTCGTTGGCGCGGGTTTCGGGTATCTGCTCATACTTCTTTTCTGTCCACTTTTCCAGCCCAAACTCAGCGCGCCAGGCGTCTGTGTCGGAGACCTCCACCAGCTTGAGTTCGGCAAGTTTTCTGTACTCCCGGTAGGTCAGGGTTTTGCCGACCTCCGCGGTGGAAAAATACTTGCCGTCCCGGTACTTG
>QZJY01000061.1 GCA_003597995.1 Dehalococcoidia bacterium | reverse complement strand
GGGAGGAATGGCTGGCAATGTTTCTGCCATGATGAGCATTCAGGTACAGAATGCCTCTGGCACTCCGTTCAACGTGACGGCAAATACGACCATAAACTTAACTTCAACTTCCGCCAACGGCAAATTCTACAGTGATGCCGCAGGTACCAATCAGATCACCTCGGTGACCATAAGCAGCGGCAGCAGTACCGCCTCCTTCTACTACAAGGATAGCTCGGCGGGTCTTCCCACCATCACCGCCGCTGAGTCACCCTCGGCGGGCTGGACCGATGCTACCCAGCAGGAAACACTATATGCAGCCGGAGCGGCGGCAACCACGACGACTACTCCCCCGCCACCGTCTGGCCTCAACTGGGGTCTTATTATCGGGTGGAGCATCATTGGGCTCTTACTACTCGGTTTACTCATCGCGATATTTGCTAGCCGACGAAGCCGACGCGAGTAAAATCATTGTCTGGCATAATAGAGAGCCCGCTGCATCAGCAGCGGGCTCTTTGGTATTTTTACTAACCCTTATCTAAATCAGTTGGCGATTGGGCAATAATGGTTCCTTTTTCACTCTAAGCTTTCAGGTATAAAGGTTTAGCCTTGATATTGGGTGCACTTTTTTCCGCTTCTTCTTAATGCATCGCCGCTTGATAAGGTCAGGAGATATACACCAATAGCTCTGATAGTTGCCGTTATCTTCAAACCTGTAATACACGACAAAACCGCCTCGCCATCCCCGAACATTTGTGCTATTATACAACGCATGTCAACCACGGGAGAATATCAAGGGATGATTCAATCTCAGGCATCACGAATACCTCTCAGGCACAAGGGCTGCCAGAACCAACATGCCTGGGGTGATTCGACCGGGGAACGAATCTTACCCACAGGCCATGCCTGAAAAACGGGATTCGTTTCCTCGAAAAAAAATTCTCCGTGAAACGAAAACGAATCGAAGTAGGGGCGAGGCATGCCTCGCCCGCGAGGGAGTCCGGGTGTCACTTGTACTGAGCGTAGAGAATGTATCGGGACGACCGTGAGGGCCTTTACCGGATAGAAAATCATTTTTTGGGCTACACCAGGAAAATCAGGGCTATGCCACCCACTATCATCAGCGTGGCGATTATCTTGATAACCATCCCTCGGCGGTCGGTGCGGAACTCCAGCAGGAAGCCCGGCATGAAGCGGGACAGCAGCACGGCATATACAAACACGAAGAGCGGCTTGGAGTTGAAGATGGTGGAAGCCAGCGACACCGGCCCGTTCTGAATGGCCCAGAACCCCAGCACCAGCGAGAACATGGCGGCCACCTCGTTAAGCGCCACCCCCGCCGAAGTATGCCACGGGCGCGCCATCCCCACTATCTGCCGCAGCACGTCGCGGCGCAGGCACATGACGATGAAAGCAACCGATGTGAAAAGGAAACTCAGGCTGGCCGAATTCCAGTAAGAGATGAAGTCCATGGTGTATTTGTTGAAAACGTCCGATGCCGCAAAGAGCACGCTCGAGCCGATGAGCAGGAAAAAGGAGCTGGCGTGAAAGCGGGCTGAGCCGTCCTCATCGCGTTTGAAGGATATGAGAATCGCTCCGCTTACCACTACAGCGATGGCCAACCACTGCGTGTACTTCAGGCTCTCGCCGAGGAATACAGCCGCCATGATGGCAACGAAAATAGGGGCGGTCGATGCCAGCGGCATGATACGCGAAATGTCCTCTTTCTTCATGGCGTACAGAAGGGTGCTCATCGCTCCCACTCTCAGCATGGCTGATATAAATGCCAGGCCATATATGCGCAGTCCGGTATCGTGCGGGAAAGGAAAGAGGAACAGCATGACGATGGCCGCAATCATGGTAAAAAGGCCGATGATAAGCAGGTAGCTGCGCAGGCCGGGTAAACGGCGCGACAGGAAATGGCTGTCCAGCGTGTTGACCAGCGCGGCGATGGCTGTGCTGGTCAAGGCGAGTGAAATCCATGTAGGAGACATCAGGCGGTTAGAATCCTTTTAAGCCGTCAGGGAGATGGCGCAATCTTTCTTCTCAATTCAGCGTTTATTATTTGGGCTCCCGTAAAGCTCGACCAAACGCGATATTATAACTCATAAGGGCTTATAGGGGATAGCGCAGGAATCGGCTTAGAGCTATACTAGAAAAAATAAACCAGACCTGTTATGCCTAACGACAGTTATCGCGCCCTGCTCTATCGTGCCATCACCGTCCTGGGAGTGGTACTGGCCTTTTTCCTCACCCTGGTCATCCCCCAGCACATGCGTGAGAGCGTCGACTGGTCGTTTCAGTATGCCACCCAGAACTTCTCGCAGGGGCGCTTCACAGTAGACGGCAGCACCATCGGTCTCGAAGCGGCTGAGGCCTATAAATACGGTGGACGGCTCAGCCAGTATGCACTCGCAGGCGATGACCGCTACGCGCTTACCGAAGCCCCCGGGTATATCTTCTACCTGCTGCCCTTTTATTACATACACGCGCCCGAACTGGGCAACCTGGTGCTGGCGGCGGGGATGACTTTCGTGGCATACCTTTTGTTCAAACGGCTGCGGGATGAGAAAACGGCCTGTCTCGGCTCGCTGCTATTGCTGTTTTCCCCGGTGGCGCTGGCTATGATGCAGCGCGAATACGCCGATAGCTTCGCCGCCGCCGCCTTCCTCAGCATGGGCGGTGGGCTTTACATCTACTATTGCCTGAGTCAGCACGAACTCACCTCCCGCTCTGGCGGAATCTTCCTGTTCCTGGCGGGACTAGGACTCGGTTTGAGCGTGGCGGCGAATTACTATAATGCCCTGACTGTTCTTGTTTTTATGCTGCACTTTATATTTACGTCTGTGCGCTCCTGGCTGGCGGGCCGTCGCGGTGAAGTTGTCCTGGCTTCGGTCTGGATGGGATTGGGGCTCGCAATCCCTCTTGCCGGATTGTTTGTCTATCAGAACGCCGTATTCGGCTCGCCCTTGAGATTTGGGTTCCAGTATTCCCGGCTTCCAGTGAGCTTCAGCCTGGATTTCCTGCGCCCCAACATCAAATATGTTACCGTAGCCCTGTTGGTGGGCTTTCCGTTGCTGCTGCCGGGGATTGCTTCTCTCTGCATGGCTTTTTATAATAAAATCCGCTCGCTCAGACCGCAACACAAACCTGAGGAGGTTAAAGACACCTGGACCGAGTTGCGCTGGGGCATCCTTTTGCTCCTGGCGGGATGGATAGCAGCGGTCTATGGCCTTTATCTCAATTACGAGTGGACGGCCAACACCCAGGTGGTTGGCATGCCCTTTATAGTCATGGCACGCTATTATCTGCCGGCTGTTTTACCGCTCACAATAATGGCAGTCCTGCTGCTCAAACGTGTACCGCGCAAACTATCGCTCGCGCTCACTATCCTGGCCGCGGTCTGGGGCGTGCTCTTTTTCGCCCAGTCGGCGCTGTCTTATCCGGTGGTGCCGCCTCACAGCCCGTATAATCCGCTGGCCGGCTATCTGCCCCAGAACGCCAACGGCGAGCTCGATGGGCAAAACATCGAGCATCAAAATCCAGCAATAGAGACATTCCTATGAATCAAGGCACTAAATTAAAGTGGGTGATTGTGGTGACGGCTTTCTGCCTGCTGCACCTGCTGTTTTTCACCCGCGTATTTTATAGCGGCGGCCCCGACGTGGCGGGATATTACCAGTACGCCGTCAAGATGGACCAGGGACAGGTGGCTTACCGCGACTTTTCCGTGGAATATCCGCCGGGCGCCCTGGCGGTGTTTTACCTGCCCGGTCTGGTGTCCGATAACCTGCAGGAATATGAAACAGCGTTTACTTTTGAGATGCTGCTGTTCGACCTCATCGGCCTGTTGCTCGTGCTAGGTATCGGACGAAA
The DNA here is from genome assembly GCA_003597995.1 of Dehalococcoidia bacterium. Lineage (NCBI taxonomy): Bacteria > Bacillati > Chloroflexota > Dehalococcoidia > Dehalococcoidia bacterium. Next base: position 25,129 of record QZJY01000061.1, on the reverse strand, counting down.
AGCCGGAATCTCACCCTGGTCGTGCCTTATCGGCTACACCCTGGCCATGGTGGCTATCGGCTCCATCATGGTGCAGCGCTTCGATATGGTGCCGGCGGTGATAACCCTGGGGGCTGTTTATGCCTTCAGCCGCGGCAATTACAAGATTGCCTGGGCCATCCTGGCCATAGGCACGATGATCAAGCTATCTCCGGGGCTGCTGGCGCCCCTCTTCCTCATCTATCAGTGGCGGCGCGGAGGCCTGCGCAGCGTGATACCGTCGGTGGCTGCCTTCGCTGCAGTGACGCTCCTTATCGCCGTGCCGCTTCTGGCGCTCGACAGGCACGGGTTCATCTCTTCTTTCACTATCCAGGGCCAGCGCGCGTTACAACTGGAAAGCACCTATTCTTCCCTGCTTTTGTTAGGCAACTCGCTCGGAATCGTGAGCGCTTATCCCATCCAGGGAAGCATTTCCTACGATATTGCCTCCTCCCTGGCGGGGCCGCTGGCGCGTTACTCCTTTGTCTTTATGGGAGTGGGTCTGCTGGCGGTTTATGGCCTCTATTACCGCAATTGCCGCAAGCTGGCCAGATCACACGCCCGATTTACCCCGGAATCTACCGCCCTGGCGGATTTGCTGAACTACTCTTTCGCTGCCATAGTCTTGTTGCTGGTTACCAGCAAAGTGTTTTCACCGCAGTTCATGGTATGGCTCTACCCGCTGTTTCCGCTGGTGAGCGGGCGTTTCCGCAGCACGCTATGGGTCATCTTTCTGACGGCATCGTGTCTCACCTGGTATATCTACCCGTTGCATTACTATGAACTCATAGATATCCAGCAGTTGGCTGCGGATGCACTTATTCTGCGCAACACCCTGCTGATATTCGCGGCAGTGCTGCTGCTGGGCGAAAAAGCGACAACCGCTGAAAAGAATACGACTGATGCTCCGCTTGAATTACGCCCCGCTTCTGGCTGACGCGCCTTTTCTTTGAAGAGACCTCCATATCTCTCTCGCATCATATGATTTGACTTGCACGCATTATTTTCTGATGTCTCCAGTACTTCTTTTGCGGCTGAAACGTGTGGCGCAAAAACTCCTTTTAAAAAATATTTTTAAAAACTTTTCAATATAATTAGTCCCGTGCGTAAATTCCCTTGACATATGTAAATAGCAATGCTATAAATTTATTAATTAAATAGTCTAGATTCATGAAAAATATTGCATGAATCCAGAACATTGAAAAAAGCAGCAATCGAAGAAGGAGAATTTAATACATGAAAGCCCAGGCGACACTTATCAAGGAAGCCAAAGAAGAGCCTCCCAGTACAACTGCCACCGCGGTCCAGTTAGAGGATGAAGAACCTCCCCTTAAAGCGGCGACGGCACTGCGCCGTCTTTTTTGCAACACACCCTCGGAACAGTGGAACGACTGGCGGTGGCATTTCCGCAACCGCATCACCACGATTGAAGGACTGTCCAAATACGTCCATTTTACCCCGCATGAACGCTCACAGCTAAGGCTGGTGAGCATTAAATACCCTCTCGCCATCACGCCCTACTACCTGTCACTCATGAATCCTGACGATCCCGCAGACCCCATCCGCAGGCAGGCACTGCCCGCTCCAGAAGAGCTTTCCATGTCGTCAATCGGCATGGAAGACCCTCTGGCTGAGGAAGAACACTCGGTGGTCCCCGGGCTGGTACACCGCTACCCAGACCGCGTTCTCATGGTGCTGACCGATATCTGCCCCATGCTATGCCGCCACTGCACGCGCAAGCGCGAATGGCGCCACGGCGGCTGGGTGCGCACACCTGACGAGGTTGAGGCCATGCTGGAGTACATCAGAAATCACAAGGAAGTCCGCGACGTCATCATATCCGGTGGTGATCCGCTAACGCTGTCGACGCAACGCCTGGAAGCGGTGCTGGCCGGCATTCGCCGCATCGGCCATGTTGAGATAATCCGCATCGGCACGCGCGTGCCCGTGGTGCTGCCGCAGCGTATTGACGACGAGCTGTGCAACATGCTTTCCAAATACGGCCCTATCTGGCTTAACACGCACTTCAACCACCCACGCGAGCTGACACCCGAAGCCGCCGGAGCCTGCGACCGGCTGCTGCGCGCCGGCGTGCCGGTGAATAACCAGTCGGTACTGCTCAAAGGCGTCAACGACTCGGTCGAGACGCAGCTCAAGCTGTGCCAGGGTTTGCTCAAGATAAAAGTCCGCCCTTACTACCTGTTCCAGTGCGATGACGTAGCCGGCACCGAGCATTTCTGGACCCCTGTGGAAACGGGTGTGGGCATCATCCAGGGCATGCGCGGCTTCACTTCCGGCCTGGCTGTTCCGACATATGTTATCGACCTGCCTAACGGCGGGGGCAAGATACCCGTGGGGCCCGACTATGTTCTCGAACGCACGCCGCAAGAGTTCGTCGTGCGCAACTACCAGGGCAAGATAATTCACTACCGGAATCCGGGCAACGTGAAAGCGCGTTCCGGACATAGCGAGCTGGTATGTGATGAAGCCATCCATGCATAGGCGGGCGGACCAGGACTTTGGATGAAAATAGGCTTAAGCTATGATATAAAAGAGCAGGCATCAAAGGCAGAGGGGCTGCCTGAAGATGCCTTTGAAGAGTACGATTCTCCTGAAACAGTAGAAGCACTGGCCGCCGCCATCGGTTCTCACGGACACACTGTCCAGAGGCTGGGCGGCGGCCCCGCTTTTTTAAAGAATATACTGGACGCCAGGCCAGACCTGGTGTTCAACATCGCCGAAGGGCTGGGTAACTACCGCAGCCGCGAGGCACAGGTCCCTTCAGTGCTTGAGATGCTGGGCATCCCCTACTCCGGCTCCGACCCACTGACCCTGTCCGTCTGCCTGGAAAAGCCGCTCACCAAGCAGCTGATGGCTGCCTGCGGAGTAGCCACGCCCAAATGGTGTGTCATCAACGATATCAGCGAGCTGGAAAGCTTCAACTGGAAGGAATTTCCCTTTCCGGCTTTTGCCAAACCGGCGCACGAAGGTTCAAGCAAGGGCATACGCGGCGCCTCGCGCGTGGATAACCCCCGAGCGCTCAAGGAACTCATCAAGCAGCAGATGGCCCTCTACGCGCAACCCATGATGGTCGAGGAGTTTATTTCGGGGGAAGAGGTCACCGTGGGGCTGCTGGGCAATAATCCCACGCGCCTCACCGGCATCATGCACGTCATACCGAGACAAAAAAGCCCGGATTTCGTCTACTCGCTGGAGGTCAAGCGCGACTGGCAGAATCAGGTCGAGTACGAATGCCCGGCCAGGTTCGACGAATCCGTACTGGAAAGAATACAAGACTCCTGTCTCAAGGCGTTCGGGGCGCTGGGGATACGCGACCTGGCGCGCATGGACTTCCGCATATCCCCGGGCGGCACGCCCTATTTTCTGGAAGTCAATCCCCTGCCCGGCCTCAACCCCAAGAGCGGGGACTATATTATCATGGCGGAAGCCATGGGATGGAGTTATAATACGCTGATAGGCGCTGTACTCAAGTCAGCCATAGAGAGGTGCGGGCTTGGCTCTTAGGGTGGCCCTGATCTATAACGACCCCATACCCGACCGCTACAGCCAGATGGGCGAGGCCGATGCCATCGCTGATGTGCTGGAAGAGGTTAAAGCCGTTTACGATGCCCTGCTGGAGATGGGACACAGCGTGGTCAAAGTGCCCCTGGTGCCCCCGATAGACAGTGTCCGCTCCATTCTGGGGGGGCTGGATGTGGATATATTCTTTAATCTTTTCGAGGGTTTCGCCGGGCAGCCGGAGACCGAGGCCATGGTAGCCGGCATAATGGCGGCCATGGGCAAACCGTTCACAGGCTCGCTGGCTCCCACGCTGGCGCTGGCCCTGGATAAGGCCAAGACCAAGGAGCTGCTCATTGCCGCGGGTGTGAACACACCCAGGTTTCAGGTGCTGCGCCCGGATAATGTGAGCCGGTTTGACTTGAAGTATCCCTGCATTGTCAAACCGGCGGCGGAGGATGCCAGTCACGGCGTCAACCAGGACAGTGTGGTAAACGACAAGGATGCTCTCGCTGTTCAGGTCGAGAAAATATGCTTGCACTACGGCGGCAGGGCGCTGGTAGAAGAATTCCTTGACGGGCGCGAGCTTAGTTCAACCATTATGGGCATCCGCAAACCCATTGTTCTATCCATCTCGGAAATTATTTTTTCACTGCCTCCAGGACTTCCCAACATGCTCACATTCGGCGCCAAGTGGTTAACCGACGATGTTTATTTCCACCATACCGACCCGGTTTGCCCGGCCAAAGTTGACGATGCTCTCTGGGCTCACGTTTCCGAAGTATCGACTGCTGCGTACCGGCTGCTGGGCTGCCGCGGCTATGCCCGTGTGGACATGCGGCTGGATAGCCTAGGACATGCCAGCGTGCTCGAGGTCAATCCCAACCCCGATATCTCCGTTACATCCGGGGCGGTAAGACAGGCGTCGGCTATCGGGCTCACTTACCCGCAATTCATCGAACGCATCATGCAGTTGGCTTTCGACCGGGAGTAACGTGGACTTCCAACTCCGTTCCATGACCGCTGCCGACAAACCCCGGCTCATGGCGTTGCTCGAAGCCACCCCCGAATTCGAGCCCGCCGAAATACCCGTGGCCGAAGGAGTCATCGATGTTTACCTTGACTGTCCCGGCAGGGATTACCAGATCACAATCGCCGAATCGGCATCGAGAATCGTGGGGTATGTCTGCTACGGGCAGACGCCCCTCACCATGACCACATGGGACATTTACTGGATGGCGGTAGCCCTGGACAAACGCGGGATGGGCATAGGCGCGGCACTACTCAAGAAAGCTGAAGACGAAATTCAAAGAGCTGGGGGCAAACTATTGCTGATAGAGACATCCAGCAAACCCAATTACCTGAACACGCGCCGTTTCTACCTCAAAAAGGGATACAAAAGGGTGTCACGTATCCGCGATTTTTACGCCCCGGGTGACCATCGTCTCATCTTCGAAAAGCGCTTCCATGACAGCACAGCCTCTTTTTAACCATCAACCCTCAGATGCAAATATTTGCTTATCTGCGACCTCTGGATAATCCAGAACCTTTTCCTCGATATCCCTCTTGTGCCTGGCCTGTTTAATGCAACCGGGCAATACCATACCAACGGCGCGAAAGTGACCATCTCTGAGCTCTCGGAAGGCCGAAGCGATATCGATTTGTCAGCGCCAGTTGTTATTGCAGATGGCTTATATTGTCACGGGCTTTGTTCTATAATAGCGGGAAGATGGATAGGAAGCGCTTTGAAGTGCTGGTGGCTGCGGCGGTAGCCGGTCTGCCGGAGCAGTTCCGCAATCTGCTGGAAAACGTAGACGTTGTGGTGGAAGATTTTCCGAGCCGAGCGCAGAACCGCAAAGCATCAGAAAGGGGAACGCTCCTCGGGCTCTATGAGGGTGTGCCGCTGACCGGGCGCGGCATCGGCTATAGCATGGTGGTTCCCGACAAGATCACCATATTCCAGAATGCCATAGAATCCATATTTGTTTCCGATATTGAAATCGAACGTGAGGTGCGCCAAGTGGTGCTGCACGAGATCGCGCACCACTTCGGGCTGGATGACCGCAGACTCGAACAGATTGAATCAGAAAAACAGGCTAAACACGGGAGGTCCTGATATGAGCATGGAGCAGTATTACCGCAAGGTGCAGGAAAAAGTGATGGTGCAGCGCGACGTCATCAACTCGCTGCTGAAGGACCCGCGCATCATAGGCGATTACTATGAGGCCATCGTGCGCGATGCGGTGAGAGAGGCCGTTTCAGCATCCTTTGCGGTAGGCAGGGGCGTGGTGCTGGCATCCGACGGCCGCGCCAGCAAGGAATGCGACATCATCGTTTACAACGCCGTGGAATACGGCCCGCTTTTCAGCTCGGGGGACATCGTGGTGGTCAGTCCGGAGTCCGTGCGCTGCGTTATACAGGTCAAGGGAACGGTCAGCATGGATAATATGGGCGACGCCATTCAGGGCCTGGCGGCTGTCGACCAGCTTCGCACCGGCATCTGGAAATTTATCGTGGGATTCAAAACCAACGTGGAATATCAAAATCTGGTGGACCAGTGCGCCCGCTCCCGCAGCGTCAACGGCATTTTCCTCTTTTCCAGCGCGTATAAACAGGAGAAAGAAGACATCTCCCTGCAGATGCAGAAACTGGTGGGCATTCTCAAGTCTATCACCGCCCCCGGGGTGTACCAGACCAATGACGCCGGCAAATATGTCGTCCTGGAGGTCGGCAGCCGTGACTCCTTCCAGGGTGTGCCTTTCACGGAATAAATGGACCTTATTCTAATGCGCTGGGTTGTCTTGACCTCGATATCCTCAGGCATCCGCGAACCAACATCAGGAGAGCGCCTTAAACTGGAGCTCTCCCTTTATATTGCTCTTTTTTGCCCGATAAAACGTTCGCCAGCTATAATACGTGTGCAAAATGCTCAGTCTGAATAACATTTCCAAGTCCTACGCCCAGCGCGTTCTTTTCAGCCAGGTCAGCTTGAATATCGGCGCGCGCGACCGCCTGGCCTTGCTCGGCGCCAACGGCAGCGGCAAGAGCACGCTGCTGGAGATAATCGCCGGCGAACTCGCCCCCGACGGCGGCGCGATAACCCGCCGCAAAGGGCTTACCGTGGGCTATCTGCGCCAGGAAAGTAGCGTGGGTTCAAGCCGTGCGTTGCTCAAAGAGGTAACCTCAGCCGCCGGCCTCATCAACCGTCTGGGGCACCGCATCCAGGCGGTACAGGAGGAGTTGGCCGAGGGGGCGGATGGGGCAACCCAGGCCGTGCTGCTCGCCGAGCTTGGCGATTTGCAGCACCGCTTTGAAGCCGCCGGAGGCTACGACGTGGAGCAGGAAGCTCGCGTCATCCTGTGCGGGCTGGGTTTCCGCGACTCCGATTATGAACGCCCTCTTTCAGATTTCAGCGGAGGCTGGAGGATGCGCGCCGAACTGGCCAGGATACTGCTGCAGAACCCGGACCTGCTGCTGCTCGACGAGCCCACCAATCACCTCGACCTGGAAACCCAGCTATGGTTCGAAGAATATCTAAAAACCTATCAAGGGGCCGTATTACTAACCTCGCATGACCGCGCTTTTCTCAACCGCGTCGTAAGCAAAGTACTGGCTATAGAAACAGGCAGGGTCTCAGTCTATTCGGGCAATTATGACAACTACGTAGAGGCCAGGCAGATGGAGCTCGAAGTGCTGGAAGCGACAGCCAAACGACAGAGCATCAAAATCGAGCAGGAAGAACGCTTCATCAACCGCTTCCGCGCCAAGAATACCAAGGCCACCCAGGTGCAGAGCCGCATCAGGAAACTGGAGAAACTGGAACGCATCGAAGTGCCGCGCCTGGCCAAAAAGATACGCTTCAGTTTCCCCGAGCCGCCCCATTCAGGCTCCGATGTTATCATGTTGAATCACGTGTCCAAGTCGTACGGCGCCAACACCGTCTATAGAGATTTGAATCTGTTGCTGCGCCGAGGAGACAGAGTAGCGCTGGTCGGGCCCAACGGCGCCGGCAAAACCACCCTGCTAAAAATACTGGCCGGAATGCTCACCTTTGAAAATGGCGAGCGCCGGCTGGGACACGCCGTCATCACGGCCTATTACGCACAGCACCAGCTTGAGCTTTTGGAACCGAACAATACAGCAGTGGCCGAACTACGCAGGGTGGCTCCGCCGGATACCGAAGACGTGAGGTTGAGGGCCATACTGGGCGGGTTTTTATTCTCCGGAGATGATGCGTACAAAGAAGTATCCGTCCTCTCGGGCGGCGAGAAAGCCCGCCTGGCGCTGGCCAAGATGCTTACCCAGCCCGCCAATTTCCTGCTGATGGACGAACCCACCAACCACCTCGATATCGCCTCGCGCGAAGTGCTTACCGACGCCCTGGAAGCCTACCGCGGCACGCTGTGTTTCATCACCCACGACCGCACCCTCATCCGCCAGATTGCCACCAGCATCATAGAGGTGAAGGCGGGTGACATCACGGTTTACCAGGGAGATTACGACAGCTACCTGTATCACAAATCTCTTTTGTCGCCGGAAGATGAGAATCCGCAGCGCTGTCTCATGTCCGTAAAAAAGACTCCCGCGCCCGGCTCGAGACAGAAGCGCGCGCTTTCCGGCGAGCTTCGCAGCGACTATTACGCCAAAAGCACGCCGCTCAAAAAGCGCATCGAGAAGTTAGAAGCGGAGCTGTCGCGCATAGAAAGCGAAGTCAAAGACCTCGAAAAACGTTTTGCCCGGCCGGAACACTACAAGGATTCGCAGGAAGTGGTGTCCAGCATTGAGAGGCACCGGGCGCTTAAAGCACAGGCTGAGGAACTCACTGAGACCTGGGGAGCACTCTCATCTGAAGCCGACCGACTGCGTGCGGAATTCGAGACAGCCCTGAGTCGCCTGGAAGGTGAAGAAGGATAGTACGGGCGTGAGGAGTCCGCTAGCGGATGATTATCAGCGGAGCCGGGATTTTTAAGAAGGCGATGATTTTCTCAAGCGCCTTCCGGCATTTTTCGCGGCTTTCTACGCCATTCAACCTGATTATAGCGGCTAGCTCTTTTCCCATCTTTCTGGATACCGGCCAGTGCTCTGCCCACAGCGAGTCCAGTTCTTTGAAAAGGCCGTAGCGCCCTAGACGCAGAGACAACCCGGCGTAGTCCAGTGTCATTACCTGGGTATCTATCTCCGCCCCGATGGTGAAAGGTTTAATTTGTCTGGCATGGGTCACCTCTTGCGCCAGCTTTTTCAGACTCGTGTAGTAGCCGTCCCAATCCACAGCCTCAGCTTCGACCGCTTTATGGTTTAAACCGGCTATCAGTCGCTCCAAACCGATGTTGACGAGGGCTTTTCCCATGTCAAAACCACGCCTCGCAGCCCATAAATCGGCGGACTCGTCCATCACCAGGTTGTTTGTCCTGGCGGCCAGATGTTCGAGGGTGGGGATGAGGGGCTGGTCGCGCGCGCCTGCGAGGCTCGATGCCTGAGGATACCGCTCTTTGTGCTGCATTACGTGCGCCAGCTCGTGGGCGGCGGTGGCTTCCTGTGCAGTGTAGGGCAGCGAGGAGTCCAGCCAGATACGCTCTACTCCGTTATAGCTGTCGTGGTAGCCGCGCACAGTTCTCCTTATGAGGGGGTCGCCAAATTGCTCAAGCGAGAGGAAAACGATATTCCGTCCCAGGCCGTCCTGAACCTCAGCAACGGCATCATTCAGTCTTTTTGAGGCGTGCCGGGACTGTCCGGGAAGTTTCATATATCAGCCGGTTTAAGAGCAATCGTCAGGATTGATTATCACCATCCGCGGCTGGCGCCCCCGCCGCCGGAAGATCCTCCACTAAAACCGCCGGAACCTCCACCGCCACCTCCACCCCGGAAGCCGCCTCCCGAAGCAAACCACCCGGTTGACATGCCGCTGCTCGCTCTCGCCTTGTAGTTGCGCGAGAGGATGAAGTCCAGCAGCGCGCCGATGGCTCCGCTCACGATGGGAAGCACAATCGTGGCAACAACGCTTCCCAGGGCAACGCCGAGGATGATTCCCACGATGACGCCCCAGATGCCGCCCAGCCATATGCTCTTGCTGCGGGCCATGAAACCCATAAGGTAAACGGTGATATACCCCAGCACCCCGAGCAACACGGCATTATCCCCGACAAAATTCTGAGCCGGGTTGTCCTCCAGGGGGCCCGGCGGAGTACCGCCGCGGATGTAGTCTTCGATAGCGGCAGCGCCCTGCAGGATGCCAGCGCTATAATCGCCGTTTTTGAACTCTGGAATAACCTTGTCGTCGAGTATACGACCGGCGCGGCCGTCGGTGATGACGGGCTCAAGCCCGTAGCCCACCTCTATGCGCGCCTTGCGTTCGGTAAGCGCGACTATGAAAAGCACGCCGTTGTCCTGGTCTTTTTTACCGATGCCCCAGACTTCGAACAGCCCTATGGCATAGCCTTCTATAGTCTCTCCGTCGAGACTGATAATAGTAACAACTGCTACCTGCGCCGTGGTGTCTTTTTCGAGCTGCGCCAGGTCGGCCTCAAGCGCGGCCTGGGAGGACGGCGGCAGCAGGTTGGCAAAGTCGCTGACATAGCCCTGCGGCCTGGGGAAAGTTATTGCCAGCGCAGGCCAGGCGGTCGCCAGCGCCAGAACGAGCGCCAGGAAGCCTGCCCCCAGGAAACGCTTCATCAGAACTCCACGACCGGCGGCTTGTCGGCCCCGGAGACACTGGCAAAGTACTCGCGCTCGTCAAAATTGAAGATGCCGGCGATTATGTTGGTGGGGAAGCTCTTTACGGCCGTGTTATAATCGCGCACGGCATCGTTATAGCGCTTGCGTTCCACGCTGATGCGGTTCTCGGTGCCGGCCAGTTCATCCATCAGTCCTATCATAACCTTGTCAGATTTTATTTCAGGATTATCCTCTACGATGACCAGCAAACGGCTCAGGGCATTCTCAAACTGGATGGAAGCCGCTGATTTCTCCTCTACCGTTTGCGCGGAGCCATAGGCAGCTCGCGCCTCCGTTATCTCGCCAAAAATAGCCAGTTCCTGCTTCAGATAGCCCTTGACCGTGGCGACCATGTTAGGTATCAGGTCAAAGCGGCGCTGGTATTGCGTCTCGACCTGTGCCAGTTGCGAATCAACTGCCTGGGATTTTTTAACCAGACCGTTGTAGCTGCCGGCAATTCCCAGGCCTATCGCCAGTATGATTACCAGGACCAACCCGATGGCGATCAACCAGCCGAAACGTTTCATATTCCCTCCCGCTCGTTAGTTGTCTTGCCAGGATATTATATGACACATCGTGTAGACAGACAAAATACCAGAATCCTGAACTATAAGTCCGCCCGGTCGTACAGCAGTCGAGTGACTATCACCGGAAGAAGTTTTTTGCCCTTGTCGATATCCTCACTCAGCCCGGCGGTGGCGCGCCTGAGCAGGATGAGCGCAAACAGCAGCGCGTAGGCCAGAACCACGGCCAGGCTCTCTCCCAGAAGCCAGGCGGCCAGCGGCAATACGGCAAAACCCAGTATCATCCCCAATGGGAAGCTGTTGCTGGGCGGCCCGCCGAAGCGCAACTTTTCGCTCATGGTTTGCTCCTTATTCAGAAAACGCGGGATGGTGCGTATCAAAAAACCGCCAAGCATCGGGATGAGGGCGATCAGCAACGGCAGCGGGGTCAGGGCCAGCGCCATGGCCACGCCCACGCTGTTGCCCTTCTCACCGTCGAAGTGGTGGAAGATGGGCCACATCTGCCCCGCCACCACCGCCAGCCCGCCGGCCACGATGACGGCTATATCCAGATGCAGCCAGCGTCCTATCAAAATGGTCAGGACGCCCCTTGCCAGTTCCAGAAAAACAGCTAGAAACCAGACAGCCCGGCCGCACTGGCGCCACAGTTCATGGTGCAAATCGCCGCTAAGGCGCTTGCCGTACAGCAGTCCCAGCAGGTACAGGTGCGGCACAGAGCCCACCAGGTAAGCGCCGAGGATGAATGCGAGGTCGGAAAGCGTCATCGTCACACTCCTCAAGTTTTGCGGCTATTGTAAGTGAAAAGAGGGACGCAGGCAAGCGGGGCATTTATTCTTCTCTCCCTTGAGGGGAGAGATAAGAGTGAGGGTGATACCATAAAAATAAAGATAATAACCATGCCGGAGGTCCGCCTGAGGAGGGCCGAAGCATCTGGAGGGGGGCATCTCACACGGGTGGGGAATGCCTCGCCCCTCCTTTCTCACATACACTACGAATCGGGAGTCTTCCTTGAAATGGTCACGCGTTCAAAAGGCATTCGCATCCGCGCTGCATCGCAAATGGGCGATGCGGCGCGCAACATGAAGCTTGTGGGTTGGGAGAGGCTGGATAAGCGGTGAGGTGTACGAGGTGAGCTTACTTTTCGCCTTCCTTGAGTTCTTCAGTTATATCAGTAACCATCTTAAGGAATAGTTTCCTGATTTTTTTCATCACCTGCTCGGCGGCCTTTTCACCGGCCCGTTTGGCCTCATCCGCTGCGGCTCTGGCATCCGCGGCTGCCTTTTCCGCCAGTTCTATGCTCGACGATATTTCATCCAGTATTTCAGGTAACGGCTTCTCCATGATTTCATGTTTTTTGATAGCTTTTAAATCCTTTAAATCTTTTTGTTCCACGGTTTTTCTCCTCACATTATGGAGCGATTTTTTTGCCCCACTCTTTATATATAACGTAAGGGAGGCAAAATTGTCAGTTTTGAATAGGTGCGCACATGTTTGGGGTAATTTTTCAATCCATTCTCACCTGTGCTTGACATTAAATCCGCCACGGGATAGAGTCAAATGGAACCCACAATACTGCGAAGGAGGATGCTTAATGCCGACACTGTTCCTGGGTAAAAGCGAAATACTGCCGCTTCTCGACATGAAAGAGGTCATCCCCGCCGTGGAAAACGCCTTCCTGCAATGGTCGCTGGGCAAGGCCCAGATGCCGCCCAAGTCATACCTGACCGTGGATAAAGGCGACTTCCGCGCCATGCCGGCTTCGCTGCCCGGCGCCGCCGGTCTGAAATGGGTGAACGTCCATCCCGGCAACCCCGCACAGAATTTGCCTACCGTCATGGCGGTCATCATCTATAGCGACCCGGAAACGGGCTACCCGCTGGCCGTCATGGACGGCACCGACATCACGGCCTACCGCACCGGCGCGGCCTCGGCGGTGGCCTCAAAGTATCTCGCATGCCAGAACTCCCGCACGCTGGGGCTGGTGGGGGCCGGGCGGCAGGCATACACCCAGCTCATGGCGCACGCGGCTATTTATGACCTCCAGCTTGTCAAGGTCTATGATATATCCGCAGCCTGCATAGAGAGGCTCATCCGCGCTTTCCCGCAGTATCGCATCGAGGCTCACACGCTGCCGGAAGTAATGGAGTCCGACATCGTATGCACGGTCACGCCGGCGCATCAGCCCATCGTGAAGAAGGAATGGGTCGGGCCGGGCGTGCATATCAACGCCGTCGGCGCGGACGCTCACGGCAAAGAGGAGCTAGACCCCGACATCCTGAACGAGGCCGTCATCTTCGTGGACGATATGCGGCAGGCCAGCACCTCCGGCGAGATAAACGTGCCGCTCGACAGGGGGTTGCTCGACCCGGGCCGCATCCGCGGCTCGCTGGCCGACCTGGTGGGCGGGTCGAAAGTCGGACGGGTGAGCGACAAGGAGATAACTGTTTTCGACTCCACGGGACTGGCTATCGAGGATATCGCCTGCGCTCGCCTGATTTACGAGAAGGTGAAGGGCAAAGAGGGCTACACGCGGCTGAACCTCATCGAGGGGTAAAGGTATCCAACCTCTCCCTATAACCTGCGCCCCTTCCCTTTTACTCTCTCGCCCGCCTCAGCGGGAGAGAGTCTGGAGTGAGGGCGTAAAGGGAGAGTAAGAGGGATTTAGCCCCGTCTTTGTAGGGGCATAGCGTGTGCTATGCCCGCCTCGTAATCGTCCCGTCGTTGCGAGGAGGCTGAAAGCCGACGCGGCAATCCCGTTCCCATGTTGTCATGCTGGAAGCCATGAGGGATGGCTGAAGCATCCGGGGTGGGGTCTTTGCTTATCCACGGGCGAGGCATGCCTCGCCCCTACGTCGATTCGTTTTCGTTTCAAGGAGAAAATTTTTTCGGGAAACGAACCATGTTTTTCAGGCATGTCCCGTGCGTGGAATCGTTTTTTCGTAAGGCTCCGTTGGGGGTTCGTCAGGGCTTTTACGAATGGGTCATTTGTGCCTGAATCGTATTCGTAAGGCTTCGCGCTGTTAATGTTCGAGACTTTTCCGCTGTTTGACACAGGGTATATAATAGCACAAGTGTTCTGGTGGTTGGCAAGGGGTGATTGTCGTGTTGACCCCTGTTACCCCAGTAGCATTAATGCTACAATACGTATCAATTCAGTAGCATTATTAGCAATGCCATGAACAAAGACGAAGCCCGCCAGAAAATATCCGAGCTGGTCAAGAAGTACGAAGCCTTAACCAGCAAAGAAATTAAATCCTACAACGAGGCCAATACTAAACAAGGCTTCATTCTACCGCTCTTTGCCGCTTTGGGATGGGATGTCTTTGACACCCACGAAGTTGCGATGGAAGAAGCCGCCTCGAACAAGCGTGTGGACTTTGCTTTCAAGATAAACGGCGTGGCGCGCTTCTATCTCGAAGCCAAACCCCTCAAGGCAGACTTAAACAACCCCGAATATATTAAACAGGCCATCACCTACGCCTACAGCAACGGCGTAACCTGGGCTGTGCTGACCAACTTCGAGGAACTGCGCCTGTTAAACGCGCAAAAAAGCTCTCCCTTTATCCAGCTTAACTATAAAGATTATGTCAGCAGTTTCGATAAGCTATGGCTGCTGTCTCGCGAGGCGATAACCTCGGACGCGTTCAGTAAAGAAGCCACCGGATACGGCTCGCTGCCCCCTCTCATCCCAATAGAAGAAAGGCTGTTCAAGCAACTACGCGCTTGGCGCGGCAACCTCTTTAACGAGCTTTACCATTACAACAAGTGGCTCAAGCCTGAACAAAGAGACGAGGTTATCGAAAAGCTCTTTAACCGCCTTATCTTTATCCGCACCGCCGAAGACAGGAAACTGGAAGAGCGCAAGCTGCGCTCCGCCGTTCACAAGTGGGACAGCGGCGGACACAAAAAAGGCGAGCTTGCCGCCGCGCTCCGCGAAATATTCGCCTATTACACCAATTACTATGACAGCGACTTGTTCAAGGAACACCTTTTAGATAGCGCCAAGCTGGAGATTGATGAATACATCATCAAAGAAATACTGAACGGGTTATATGAAATCCCCGGCGGCATAGCCGACTATGATTTCGCAGTAATCGAACCTGACATTCTTGGGCACGTTTATGAACAGTATCTGGGCTATGTGGCGAAGATATTGCAAGAAAAAGCCAAAGACACTCAGGCTCAATTAGGGCTTGGCCTTGCGGTAGAACAAGACTACCAGATGGTTGAAAAGAAAGTTCACCGCAAAGAGCAAGGTATTTACTACACGCCCAAATTCGTCACCGACTACATTGTTAAAGAAACTGTCGGGCGTTTCATCAAGGAAAACGAGGCCGAAGGCTACAACAAGATTTTGAATATGAAAATCCTGGACCCCGCCTGCGGTTCAGGTTCGTTCCTTATCCGCGCTTATGACGAGCTATTGAAATACCATGCTAAGGTGCAAAGTAAAGCAGTAAATGAACTCGAGCAAAATGAACGAATGCGCTATTTGTCCGGTAATATTTTTGGCGTTGATCTGGACGAACAAGCGGTTGAGATTGCCTGCCTGAATTTGCTGCTACGCGGCCTTGCTAATCGGGACTTGTTGCCGCCGCTCACGGATAATATTAAACGGGGCAACTCGCTCATTTCCGGCACGGAAAAAGAGTTGAAGGGCTATTTCGGCAAAGACTGGAAGGCCAAGCACCCCTTTAATTGGGAAGAAGAGTTTAAGGACATTATGGCGGGCGGGGGGTTCGATGTGGTGATTGGCAACCCACCTTACGTGCGCATCCAATCGCTACCGAAAGACGAGGCTGATTATTTTCGTTCCCATTATGATTCCGCCTTCGGCTCTTTCGACATCTATGTGCTGTTTATAGAAAAGGCCATAAGGCTATTAAAAACAGGCGGACAACTGGGGTTCATTACTTCGGGCAAGTTTCTTAAGTCCGACTACGGCAAGAAAATACAGCAAGTGATACACGAACAGTGCACTGTCGAAGACATTATTGACCTGTCGGCACAGCAGGTATTCGCCGAAGCCACCACTTATCCTGTCATCGTAATCCTTCGTAAAGGCGTAGGGGCGAATGGCCATTCGCCCCTACTGAATTATGTGTTTATGCCCGCCGACGGCATTCAACCGCCGGACATCGCTTCTATGACGCCCGTTAAAGCCGCGCAGGATGCCATTATTAAAGGGGTATGGCCGCTTTCGGTAACAGGCGACAGGTTGCTTGCCAAACTTCAGCAGAAAGCCGAACTTTTGGGCGAAATAACCGAAAGAATCTTCGTTGGTTTGCAAACAAACGCCGATACAATATTCGTAATGGAAAAACGGAGTGCGTGCGAAAACGGCAAATTCAGAGCCTATTCCCGCAGCTTGACGAAGGAAGTGGAACTGGAATCCGCTTTACTCAAACCTTTTCTCATGGGTAATGACATCGAGCGTTATCGCTATCCAGTTACCCCTCAATTGTTGTTATTCCCTTACAAAGTATCTAACGGACATGCGGAACTCATCACTCCGCAAGATTTCACTTCTTCATACCCGCTGTGCTGGAAATACCTACTGGATAATCGCAAAGCCCTTGAAAATAGGGAAAACGGCAAAATGAAGCATGAGAACTGGTATGCTTATATTTACCCCAAAAGTCTAGCTTTGCATGACAAACCAAAACTTCTTACTGGCGTTCTGGCTAACAAAGCCCGTTTTACAATCGATAAACATGGAGGCTTCTACTTTACAGGCGGCGGTAATGCGGGCGGGTACGGCATAACATTGAAATCAACCACAAAAGAATCCCCTCTTTACGTTCTCGGCTTGCTCAACTCAAAATTGCTCGACTTTAATCTCAAAAAATTAAGTAGCCCGTTCAGGGGCGGCTTCTTTTCATACGCCCAGCGTTACATTGAACGCCTTCCCATTCGCCAGATCGACTTCTCCGTCCCAGCCGAAAAGAAGGCGCATGACAGGCTGGTGGCGCTGGTGGAAAAGATGCTGGAGCTAAACAAGAAGCTGACTCCCATCCGCGACCAGTATTCCCACGAGCGCGACGGGCTGGTCAAAGAAATTGAAAAGACCGATAGCGAAATAGATAATCTGGTCTATGACCTTTACGGCCTCAATGAAGAGGAAATTAAGATTGTCGAAGGCAAAACCAATGACTGAAGCTAAACGAAAACCTTTAGTTAAAATCGAGACAAAACGAAAAGTCGGACGGCCTCGTTTGCCAACCCTGGAAGAGATGATTAACCGAAAGCTCGCGGATATTGAGAAACTAAGAACGGAAATAGATCCGACTGGAAAAACAAAAAGTCGGGCCAAGCTCACTAAATTGGTTAAGCTCCAACAAGAGGAAAACAAAATAAGAGCGTTGTTGAAAATAGCCACGGATAATGAAGCAACGAAATTTAAAAAAGACGAAGAACCTCCTATTATGGGCGTGCCTGTCAAGGAGTTGGCTTTATTAATGGCCCTGAATTGTGTCAGAAACACTGTCATTGAGGATTATCATGCTCGCGGCATTATATCTCAGGAAGAGATGAAGGAATTTAATAAACTGGTCGTCAACAAGTTGTACACTATCCTTCATTATCTTTTTAATGGGACATTGGAAGAGCAAGACTGTTTACTAAGAAGCATTAGTTTATGCTATCCATATAATTGGGATCAGCCGGTAATCGATGAGGGCTTGGATGTTCAAACCTTTTTAAAGAACCCTGAGCTTTTGACCGGGCTGATGATAATGACAGAATTATCTCCCCACTATTATAAACCCACAAAATCCCGCACAATCCCCTTTTCGCAAAGCGAGAAAAGAACCAGCCTATAATAGCAATAACCCTGGATTCCCGCCTGCGCGGGAATGACAGAGAAAATCCCCCTCAATCCCCCTTTTTCTAAAGGGGAGGTTTCACCCCCACCCCAGATGCTTCGGCCAGCCGGAGCCTGTACTGAGCACTTCGTCCACTCAGCGTAAACTCCGTGAATGTATGGCCTCCGGTATGACAACCAGGGAACTACCCCTCACTTTAATTCTCTCCCTCAAGGGGAGAGAGAAAGGAATGAGTGGGAACACGTGGATGGTTGCGGCGCGGTTGCCGTGGTGGTAACATTTGGGCGGTTCGACAGGCTGGCAATGGCCTCAAAAGAATAGCGGAGGAGGGAAAAAGCAGTGCAAAAATCCACAGTAGGCGGCATCCTCTCCATAGTAGCCGGCGCGCTGGGGGTGGTGAGCGGGCTGATACTCATCATGGTGGCCCTGTTCGCGTCGGCCATATTCAACGACCCGAGTATTTTCGGCGACTTTTCCACGGCGGACGGGCAGTTTCTGACCATACTGGCGGTCTTTTACGGGCTGGCCGGCGTGTTCATGATTGCCATCGGGGCGCTGGGCATCGTCGGGGGCGTTTTCGCCATCCAGAGAAAGAGATGGGGCTGGGCACTGGCGGGCGCCATCGCAGGCTGCATCAGCTTTTTACCGATGGGCGTGGGCGCGGTGGTCCTGATAGCCATGGGCCGCTCCGAATTTGGACAAAGTGCGTCCGGCGCTCCGCCGCAGCCGCCGGGTAACATTGTCGCCTGATGATAAAAAAGCCGTACAAATAGATGATAGAGGTGGGGCGCCTCGCCCTTGTTTGAAGATTGGCGGGCTCTCATGAGTTAAAACATATGGAGGGACGGGTTTTAAACCCGTCCCTCCTCATTTTTAGTGATTGCCTATTGTCGTTATATGGCATAGAATTACCTCAAGCGGAGAGGAACATGATTAACATACTGGGTTTTGCCGGAAGCCTGCGCCAGTCATTCATAACTCTCGATATGCACGCGGTGAACAAACCGGAGGTGTTCGTGACTTTTGCCGCCCAGAAATTCGACGCCGAAGGCAAACTGGTCGACGAGAAAACCCGCGAGACAGTAAGGTCATTGCTCAAAACTCTCGTCGAGAAGGCGCGCCCGGCAGCCGGCAAGACTTAAATTATTTGACGCTCAGGGAGACCGAACGATGAAAACCATCGATTTGAGAAGCGACACCATAACGCATCCCACCGATGAAATGCGCCAGGCCATGTACAAGGCCGAGGTGGGCGACGACGTTTTCGGCGAAGACCCCACGGTCAACCGCCTGGAAGAGCTGGCGGCGCAGAGGATGGGCAAGGAAGCCGCCCTCTTCACGCCCAGCGGCACCATGTCCAACCTGCTGGCGGTGCTGTCCCAGACCAGACACGGCGACGAGATAATACTAGGGAGCGAAGCGCATATATTCTGGAACGAGGTGGGAGGGGCTGCCGCGCTGGGCGGAGTGGTGATGCGCACGGTAGAGAATGCATCGGACGGGACCATGGACATCAGCGCGGTTGAAGCCACCATTCGCTCTCAAAATATCCACTACCCGCCCACCACGCTGCTGTGCCTGGAGAACACGCATAACCGCTGCGGGGGTTCCGTTCTCAGCGCGGAATACACAGCGGAAATCTGCGGCATGGCGCACTCGCGCGGGCTTAAAGTCCATCTGGACGGGGCGCGCATCTTCAATGCTGAGGTAGCGTTGGGAGTCTCCGCTACTGTACTTGCAGCACCTGCCGACTCGGTATGCTTCTGCCTGTCTAAAGGGTTGAGTGCGCCGGTGGGCTCGCTGCTGTGCGGCTCGCAGGATTTCATCGTGCGGGCGCGCAAGCTGCGCAAGATGGTGGGGGGAGGCATGCGCCAGGCCGGCGTCATCGCGGCGGCCGGCATCATCGCCATCGAGAAGATGGTGCAGCGCCTGGCCGAAGACCACGCCAGCGCCAAAAAGCTGGCGCTGGGCATTGCCGCCATAAAGGGCATGAAGATAGACCCCTCAGAGGTGCAGACCAATATCGTCATGTTCGAGCCGCCTGAAAATATGGAAGCCCCCGCTTTTATTAAACTCATGCAGGGCGCAGGCGTGCTGTTCACCTATCCGGGAGGACACCGGGTGCGCGCGGTGGTGCACCGCATGATAAGCGCTGCCGACATAGATGAAGCATTGATGCGCATCAAACAGGCTATCGGGAAACCTGTTTAATATGCGGAGGGGGAACACGCCATGGCCAACCGCCTGAAGGTATGCAAGCGCTGCATGGAGCGCCTGAGCGCATCCGAGGAAGCCAGCCAGGACCTGGGATCGTACCTGGTAGCTACCGGAAGCGCCGGGGTGGAGATGGTGGATAACGAGGAATTTTGCCAGTTAAAGATGGCCTGCGGGGATAAGGCGAAGCCAGAAAAGCCTCCACGGAGCCTGGCGGATGTCAGCGAGATTGAAATAGATTCAGCCATTTCCGATTTGCTCAAACAGCTTAATCTGCACTCGTATTCTCTAGCGGGCGCCAAAGAGCTGAAGGCAGCCATCAAAACCGAGTGGCTCAAGGCGCGGGAAGCCAAGAAAAGCGCGCCCTGACGACGAGGGCGACGCACGCGTCGCCCCTACATGATGGTGGTGTCTCGCGGGGACTCCCTGGAATAGCTACCCCTTCTCCATGCTATAATAGTGCCAAATAACGCAAGGAGGAAAAATGGCGTTCTGCGCAAATTGTGGAGCCAAAGTCGGAGATAATGATAAATTCTGCGGGTCTTGCGGCGCGACACGCGTGCCGGGTGCGCCTGCCGGACAGGTGCCTCCTCCCCCACCCCCGCCGATATATAGCGCGCCTCCCGGCGGATACCAGCAGCCCGGAATGCAGCAGCCCATGCAGCCGATGGTTGCTCCCGGAGCGAATACCGGAGATTCATCCACCGGACTCAAGGCCAACATCGCCGGCCTGCTGTGCTATCTTGGATGGTGGGTAACGGGGATTATTTTCCTCGTGATAGAAAAGAAAAGCCAATTCGTTAGATTCCATGCCGCACAATCTCTGGTAGCGCTTGGGGCTATCAACATATTGGCGATCATTCTCAACTTCCTTCCTTTTGTCTGGTGGTTGGGCTCAATAGTGGGCTTCCTGGGTGTTGTATTGATGTTTGTGATGATGTATAAAGCCTACCAGGGAGAAACATACAAGCTGCCTATCGTGGGCGACATTGCGCAGGGTATTGCCGGAAAAGTGCAAATGTAGATACGAGACAACGGGAAGTCCGCGCTCCATATCAGGCGGACCGACATCGTGATTCTAGAACAGGGGGCACAGCATGCTGTGCCCCTACCCTTTTTTTGTATTCCTCGCGGCTTTTATGAAGTCAGGCAGGGCCATCAGCGCCCGCAGGTAGCGCTCAGGCCGTTCGGCGGAATAACATTTCCCGGTGACACTCCCGGGCTTGACCGCGCACATCTCGACAGCCACGCGCTGCACCCGCGCCATGGGGGTGGCGAAGGTTTTCAAAAGAACGGGCATAATGCCCATTTTCGGTTCCGTCTCGGGACAGGTCTGCACATCCTTGTAGATGTCCGTCTCCACCATCCCCGGGAAGAGGCAGTTGATAGATAGCGGTTTGCCTTTGTTCTCTGCGGCCAGACTGAGTGTGAGGCTGGTGACGGCGGCCTTGCTGGCGCCGTAGGGGGACTGGTAAGGGCTGGCATTGCCGTGCCCGCCGCGCCCGCTCATGTTGATGATTGTGCCGCCGCCTCTGGAAAGGAAATAAGGGATGAGCAGCCGGCAGGCATAGAAGGTGCCCAGCAGGTTGATGTCAACGACCTGTTTTATCTCGGCTGCGGGCATGGATTGCAGAGTGCGGTAGCCGCCGGAAATCCCGGCGTTGTTGACCCAGACGTCGATTCTGCCGAACTCCGCCAGGCTGTTTTCGAATAGGCGCTCTACATCTTCTTCGCGGGAGACATCCGCCGCAAAGCCTTTTACAGCCAGCCCTTCCCGGCGCAGCTCCTCGACGCAGCAGGAGACTCCCGCGACGCTTCTGGAAGAAAGCATAACGCTCGCGCCTGATTGGGCGCAGGCCTGGGCGATAGCCCGCCCGATACCGCGGCTGGAACCGGTGACGACCACGATTTTATCCTTTAACGATGTTTTCATGCATTTGTGCCCTCAAATCGAAGCGCTAAGGTTTGTTTTTTATTTACCTGGAGAATCAGAGTTAAACAGCCTCTCGACCTCCAGAACGACTTCTGGTAAGCTTGCCCTCAGCAGTTTATATACCAGTTTGGGCAGGTTTTCTTGGTGCAGAAAGAGTCTGGGATCTGTCAGCTCCGCCATCCTGCGCAGGTTCGCCTGTGAGGGCGCGACTTCGAAGATGGTGGCTAAAGTATCACTATCGGCGCGGCAATAGTCGTGATGGCTCACCGAAAAGTAGGCGGCACAGCACACCGGCCTGACCGGATAGATGGAACACTGGCCTGCGTCTAAAAAAGGGCAGGGGATGGTACATGCGTGATAGGCTGAAAGCAACTCCTGGGAATAAGGTTTCACGACGGCGGCAGATGCGGTATGTTCTTCCAGACTGCTGAAAACGGCGGCGGCCTGTGGATTATCCTCGATAGTACGCAGCCATTTTCCGTAACCGCGCAGGAAGGCTGACATGGCTTTTCCACTGGCATAAAGGTAATCGGTTATCAGCAGGGCGTGGGAAACAGAAACGGACACGAAATGCTCGCAGCAATGCGTGCAGCCCTTCCGGCACGTGATGCCTTCCTCCGGAGAGTCGCTGTACGGACGGATCTCCTCCTGTATCTCCCCGAAGATATGCTCCAGCACCTGCCTGTACTGCCGCGTGTACTCTTTGCGCCATTCGCCGGATTCCCCATGGCGGGCTTTTCTCTGCACCTCTTTGATAAGGGCTAAATCTGTAGAGGCGGACATATAGTTGCCAGTATAGCAACAATCGGCCTGGGAGAAAAACGATGGGTAGCAAGCCAATTTGACAGAATAGTTAAGTGTGAATAAACTATTAATTTGTTGTTAACTATACAGGCAGTCAGATGGGCACTGAAAAAAGCGAGACCATAAAAAAGATAACCGAATTGCAGCGCGAGCTGGCCAAGGTCATGGTCAAGCGCGCCTTACTCGCCTCCAAGTAAGTAACAGGCGACTTGAGTCATCCTGAAGAGCCGCCCCAACCGGGGCGGCTCTTGCTTTTGCGCATCATGCCAAACTCCGCAGGGCTAAATTACCGAGAGGGTCGGGGGCGGCGACTCAGGCGCGCTGGGGCAACAGGGTCTTAAGTTTCCCGATTTCAAGCCCGGTTTCCTGGGAGAGGGTTTGCAGCGAGGCGCCGGATTGCTCCATCACTTGTTTAAGGTATTCTTTGAAGGTAATGTTTTTCTCCCAGCATCCGTAGAAATGCTGATGCAGGATGTATGCCAGTGCTTCTGATGGCAGGCGGTGGCCCTTATTGGTTGAAGCCTCTTCACTCATGGCGTCCGGGATTCCCATTACCACCAATCGGCTATCCACAATATTGTAACGCATGCTGTAAACCATGGAACAGGTAGAGTATCTTACCTCGGCGCCAGCCATGGTATAGAGGTAACCCATGTACAAACGGTCATGGAACTGGGGCAGTAAAAATCGCACCGTCACCCCGCGACCAACCGCATTCTCGATAACTTTGAGGATGTTTTTGATGCGCCGCTCATCATCGGCGCCTCTTAGACGATGGCCGGTAACAACCCCTATAATGTCTTTCGCTGCTTCGTTCATGGAATCGGTAACCGCCTGAAAATATTCCATGCGCGTTAGCGTTTTGGTAGCTTTGCTGACCTCAAGCATAAGACGGCTGCGCTGGCGGCCCTCACGGATGTTAGCCACGAGCAAGACCATTGTAGCCAGCAGAAGCACTGATTCCAGTAAAAGCAGGGCGATTTCTATGCTCATACAAAACTCCTGAGGTCATCAGAATACATGTTTGAAATGCTTAACCAGGCTTTCAACTCTAGCACTGAGTCAGGGATGTTATTGAAATGCTGTTCCATCTCGACAAACCCTACACCTTCTCGGTTTTCTCCAGTTTCCATTCGTCAAGCTCCCATCCGGGCTTTTGCCGGACTCAATCATGATACAGCCGTTGTTAAGAACATTCAAGAATTAAATCATCTTTGCTATGAAGCGTGAACAGCAGTTGGCGGCCTTTTACTTCAAATGATGGGAACATTACGCCAGGAGGCGGCCAAAATGCTCTTTCTCACGCCTGGCGCAGGAAGAACTCAAACACAAGAGGGAGTTGGAACTGGAGCCCGAAGAACTGTTCACTGAACGGGAGTATAAACTTCGGGTTCCGAGGTTGAACACCACCGCAATCCTATAAACTGAACCTCTAGCCGGTTGTCCTTGTGATAATTAATCCTGCCGAGCGGGTTAGAATGTAATAGTATTGTAATGATTTCGCCCCCCATTTTATAACTATTTTAGTTGATGGGCTATATACTGGCTTCAAGATAGGAACGCAATGCCGTAACTATGCGGGCTTATTTGAATACTTTATGTTATATGGTAAAGTAATAGATAGAATGAATTCATGTGTGAGCAATCACACTGAGCACCTCTTGATTTAGAAAGAGGTGGGGGTGAAGATTAAAAGTATAGCGCGTATGCGGCTAAGGGTAATCTATATAATCCTGCCGGCCACGCTGGCGGCAAGGCTGACGGTTTCACTGTTGCTGGTGATGAGTCTCAGCCTGGTGGGGCTGGTGCTCATGCCTACTCCAGTCTATGCGGCAACCATAACCACAGCCGGTAGTGGCAACTGGAACTCCACTACTAACAACGCGCCGTGGCCTGGAGGGACGGTACCGGCTACAACCGATAATGTCGTAATCAGGCCGGGCGATACCGTTACCGTTACGGCCAATGCCACCATCAACTCTATTACCTTCGCTAATACTGCCACTGCCACAGGGACTTTGACAGTCAATTCAAGTGTGACTCTTACGGTCACTGCAGGCATCACGCTTCAGAACGCCGCGGACGACAGTACCGCTGCCGCCATATCAGGCGCAGGCGCGATTACCTGCGCCAGTGTCACCCTGGGTGGTACCAGCTCTCCTACAGCTAGCGCCACCGCCACTCTGGCATCGACTATCACTAACCTGACAATTGCCGGCAACCTGGCAATCACAAGCCAGCGCTCCGGCAGCACTGCCAATAATAATCCCACCTTCGCGCTCAATTCCGGTGCTGTCAGCGTCGGTGGCAGCATTGCTTTTACAACTGCCAACAACGCGGCTTCTATTGCAACGCTGACCATGGCAAGTGGAGCAGCGACTGGCACGCTTACCCTTTCAGGCGCTATTCCGTTTACAGATTCCAACAACGGTGGCGTCCCCACATTCACCGCTAACGGAACATCTGCCACGGTAGTTTACTCCGCCGCCGGTGCCCAAACAGTGAGAAATGTCACCTACACCAACCTTACGCTCTCCGGCAGCGGCGCCAAGACCCTGCAGACGGGTACCACCACCATCGGC